>NZ_CBDDFJ010000033.1:0-15868 GCF_965227005.1 Roseococcus sp. | reverse complement strand
CCAGGGCGTGATGAGCCCGACCACGCCGATCGGCTCGCGCGCGATGAGCGTCGTGCCCTCGAGCTCCTCGAATTTGTACTCCTCCAGCACCTGGATCATGCGCTTGAGATGCGCCGTGCCGGTGGCGGCCTGGCGCTCGAGCGCGAACTTCACGGGCGCGCCCATCTCCTGGGCGAGGGCATCGGCGATGTCGGCCTTGCGCTTCTCGTATTCGGAGAGGATGGCCTTGAGCAGCTCCAGCCGGTGCTCGCGGCTGCTGCGCGCGAAGGCGGGGAAAGCCGCGCGGGCGGCCGCCACGGCGCGATCCACATCCTTCACGCCGCCAAGGGCGATCTGCGTGAAGGCCTCCTCGGTGGAGGGGTCGATCACGTCGAGCAGCCTGGGCTCGAGCGGGGCGACCCAGGCGCCGTTCACATAATGCTCGCGTTCGTGTTGCATCGGTTTGCTCCGGTTATGGGCCGGCAGGCCCGGCTCGCTATCCTCTCGTGGATATAGCGTGCCGGCAAGCCGAGGCCTCCCCCGGGCGTGACGTTTTCGCGGCTTCGGCGCATTCTCCGCCCATGCACGACATCACGAGCAAAACCGATCCTTCGCTCATGGCGGCGGAGGAGCTGCTGGCCCTCTATGCGCGCCGGGCCCTCTCCCCCGTCGAGGCGCTGAAGGCCGTCTCCGAGCGCATCGCGCGCTACAACCCCTGGGTGAATGCCTTCGCCGCGCTAAATCCCCGCGCCATCCAGCAGGCGGGCGAGAGCGAGGCCCGCTGGATGTCCGGCCGCCCGATCGGCCAGCTCGACGGCGTGCCCGCCACCGTGAAGGACCTGCTGAACCTCGCGGGCTTCCCCACGCGGCGCGGCAGCCGCACCACGGACAACAGGCCCGTCGCCGAGGACGCGCCCGCCGTGATGGGCCTCAAGCAGGCCGGCGCGGTCATCATCGGCAAGACCACCACGACCGAATTCGGCTGGAAGTCACCGGGGGACTGCCCGCTGCACGGCATCACCCGCAATCCCTGGAACCGCGAGCGGACGCCGGGCGGCTCATCCAGCGGCGCGGGCGCGGCGGGGGCGGCCTGTTTCGGCCCGCTGCATATCGGCACGGATGCGGGCGGCTCGATCCGCATCCCCGCCGCCTTCTGCGGCCTGGTGGGCGTGAAGCCGAGCTTCGGGCGCGTCCCGCAATGGCCGCTCGGCGCCTTCGCCGGCGTGGCCGTGGCCGGGCCGATGACGCGCTCCGTGCGCGACGCCGCGCTCATGTTCAACGCCATGGCCCGCCACGACTTGCGCGACCCCTTCTGCCTGCCCGACGAGAAGCGCGAATGGCGCGACGGCATCGAGGATGGGGTGAAGGGCCTGCGCGTCGCCGTCGTGCGCCGCCTGGGCTTCGACGCGCCGCTGGACGAGGATGGCCAGACCGCGCTGGACGAGGCCGCCAAGGCCCTGGAGGCCGCCGGCGCCATCGTCGAGGAGGCCGATCCCCGCCTGCCCGACACCCGCGCCATCTTCGGCCGCGTCTGGGGCGTGGCGATGGCCCGGCTGGTCGCAACCGTCGCGCCCGAGAAGCGCGAGATGCTGGATGCCGGCATCCTGGAAGTCGCCGAGGCCGAGTCGGCCATGAGCGCGGTGGATTTCCTCGGCGCCGAGGCCCTGCGCATCGAGGCGGCCCATGCCATGGCCCGCTTCCATCAGGTCTACGACGTGATGCTGACCCCCTGCACGCCGACCGCCGCCTTCGCCGCCGACCAGCCGACGCTGCATCCCCAGATGGCGCTCTGGCGCGACTGGGCGCCCTGGACCTTCACCCACAACCTCACGCGCCAGCCGGCCATTTCCGTGCCCGTCGGCCTCGATTCCGAGGGCATGCCGCGCGCCGTGCAGGTGGCGGCCGCCCTCTACAACGACGATCTTTGCTTCCGCGTGGCACGGACCCTGGAAATCGCAAGGCAGACCCCCAACGCCCCGGCCTTGTAACCCAAACGTAAAAATGCTCTTTCCGCCCTCACGATTTGGGCGGAATTGAAGCATGCGGCTCGTCACATTCACCCGCGCCGGACAGGTCCGGCAGGAAGTGGGAGCGCTCGACGCCAATGGCGCCGTGCTCGACCTCTGCGCGGTCGAGCCGCTGCTGCGCGATCAGACCATGATCTCGCTCGCCGCGGCCGAGCCCGCCATGCTCGACAAGCTGCGCGCCGCCATCGACAAGGCGCCCATCCTCACCGGCGCCACGCTCTGCGCGCCGATCCCCCGCACCCCGAAGAACATCTTCTGCGTCGGCAAGAATTATCATGAGCACGCGAAGGAATTCGCGGGCTCCGGCTTCGACGGCGGCGCCAAGGACGTGGTGCCGCCCTTCCCCGTCGTCTTCAGCAAGCCGCACACCTCGATCATCGCCAATGGCGAGCCGATCCTGGGCCATCTCGACCCGACCGGCGGCCTCGATTACGAGGGCGAGCTCGCCGTCGTCATCGGCAAGGGCGGCCGCGGGATTTCCAAGGCCGAGGCGCTCAGCCACGTCTTCGGCTACACCATCGTCAACGACGTCACGGCGCGCCACCTGCAGAAGCGCCACAGCCAGTGGATCCTGGGCAAGGGGCTCGACAGCTTCTGCCCGATGGGCCCGGCCCTCCTCACCGCCGACGAAGTGCCCGATCCGACCCAGCTCACCCTCACCACCTGGGTGAATGGCGAGCGGCGGCAGCACGCCCCGGTCTCCGACCTGATCTTCGACATTCCCACGCTGATCGAGGCGATCAGCGCGGCCATCACGCTGGAGCCGGGCGACGTCATCGCCACCGGCACCCCGGCCGGGGTGGGTATTGGCTTCAACCCGCCGGTCTTCCTGAAGACCGGCGACGTCGTGCGGATCGAGGTTCCCGGCATCGGGACCTTGGAGAATCGGGTGGCCTGAGGGCCATAAGGTATTTCCCTTGCGGGAGGATGACGAATGCGCGCCCTGAAGCTTCTTCCTTTGGCCCGCCGCCGTTGCCTGATGGCGACGCCGGTAGCCCGGTCCGAGCGCCTGCCGGACGCAGCCTCCTTCTATGAGCCCCCGCGCCTGCTCGCCGATCCGCAGGCCGCGGAGAGCAAGGTGACGCGGATCGGCCCGAAGGTCGGCCCCAAAAAATGAGGCCGGCGTCGCTTTCGCGGCGTCTCGTTCTCGCCGCGCCCTTCGCCGCCCCTGTCGCGGCGCGGGCGCAGGATTTTCCCAGCCGCGCGATCACCGTCGTCGTGGGCTTCCCGCCGGGCGGCCAGGCCGACCTCGCGGCGCGACCGGTCGCCGCCGCGCTGGAGCGCAGCCTCCGCCAGCCCGTGGTGGTGCAGAACCGCGCGGGCGGCGCGGGCGCCATCGGCTCAGGCTTCGTCGCCCGCGCCCCCGCCGACGGCTATACGCTGCTGATGGCGCTCTCCTCCCTCGCCGTGATCCCCGAGGCGGAAAAGCTCTTCGGCCGTCCGCCGCCCTATACGGTGGAGCAGTTCGCGCCGGTCGCGCTGGTGAATGCCGACCCGACCATGCTGGCCGTCCCGGCCAATGCCCCCTGGCAGTCCATCGCCGATTTCGTGCGCGACGCGCGGGCGCGGCCGGGCGACATTCCCTACGGCTCCTCGGGCGCCTACGGCACGCTGCACGTGGCCATGGAGATGTTCGCGACGGCGGCCGGCATCCGCCTGCTGCACGTGCCCTTCCAGGGCGCCGGCCCGGCCATCACCGCGCTGCTCTCGGGCGACATCAAGGCTCTTGCCTCGGCCCCCGGCACGCTGACGCAGCATGTCCAGAGCGGGCGCCTGCGCGTTCTCGGCTGCTGGGGCCGCGAGCGCGCCGCCGCCTTCCCCGAGGTGCCCACCTTCATGGAAGCGGGCTTCCCGGAGGTCGAATTCTACATCTGGGCCGGCCTCTTCGCCGCCGCGGCGACGCCCGCGCCCGTCATGGCCCGCCTGCGCGACGCCATGCGCCTGGCCCTGCAGGATGCCGATCTGCTGCGCGCCTTCGAGGCCGCGGGCTCGCCCCCGCGCTACCTGGACGCCCCGGATTTCGCGCGCTTCTTCGCCGAGGACAGCGCCCGGCTGGTCGAAGCGGTGCGGCGCATCGGCCGCGTCGAATAGTCGCCGCGGCCTTGCACCACACATGATCGTCGCCGACATTAAAGGGATGTTCATTTCCTGGGCCTAACTCCCTTCTGTCCGACCCCATCCGGGCGGAGCAGGGAGACAAAAGATGTTTCAGGGACTTCGCCTATCCTCCTCCTCCGGGGCGCAGGCCCGGCTGGATGCCGTCCACACCTCGCATGCCGTCATCGAATTCGCCCCCGACGGGACGATCCTCGATGCCAATCCGCTCTTCCTCGCCGCCCTGGGCTATGCGCTGGAAGAGGTGCGCGGCCGCAAGCACGCCATGTTCCTCGAACCGGGCATGGCGGAGCGCGAGGAGTATCGCCGCTTCTGGGACACGCTACGCGCCGGCAAGCACCAGACCGACGAGTTTCGCCGCCTCCGCAAGGACGGACGGGCCATCTGGATCCAGGCCTCCTATTGCCCGGTCTTCGGCCGGGGCGGCGCCGTGACCGGCGTCATCAAATTCGCCACCGACATCACCGAGCGCAGGCTGCGGGCCGCCGATCATGCCGGCCAGGTCGCGGCCATCGCCACCTCCCAGGCGGTGATCGAATTCGACCTGGGCGGGACCATCCTCGACGCCAATGCCAATTTCCTCGGCGCGCTCGGCTATGCGATGGACGAGATCAAGGGCCGCCATCACCGCCTCTTCGTCGATCCCGCCGAGGCCGCCCTGCCCGCCTACGCCGCCTTCTGGGCCGCGCTGGCCCGCGGCGAGTACCAGGCGGCGGAATATCGCCGCATCGGCAAGGGCGGACGCGAGGTCTGGATCCAGGCCTCCTACAACCCGATCCTCGGCCCGGACGGCAAGCCCTGGAAGGTCGTGAAATACGCGACCGACATCACCGCGCAGGTGAACGAGCGCCTGCGCCGCGCGGAACTCGGCCGCAGCGTCGATGCGGAGCTCGTGGTGGTGGCCAATGCCGTCGCCGCGACCAACGGCCAGGCCAGCGGCGCGGTGGAGGCCTCGCGCGAGACCTCGATGAGCGTGCAGGCCGTGGCGGCCGGCGCGGAGGAGCTGGCGGCCTCGGTCGGCGAGATCGGGCGGCGCATCATGGACGCCTCGCGCTCCACCTCGGCCGCGACGCAGCAGGCCGAGCGCGCCACCGCCATCGTGGGCGAGCTGGTGAACGCGGCCAAGCGCATCAACCAGGTGATCGGGCTCATCACCGAGATCGCCGGGCAGACCAACCTGCTCGCGCTCAACGCCACGATCGAGGCGGCGCGCGCCGGCGAGGCGGGCAAGGGCTTCGCGGTGGTCGCCAGCGAGGTGAAGGGCCTCGCCAGCCAGACCGCCAAGGCGACCGAGGAGATCGCGGGCCAGGTCGGGCAGGTGCAGGCGGCGGTGGAGGGCGCCGTGCAGGCCATCGACTCGATCGCGAGGGCCATCGCCGAGATCGACGTCATCACCACCGGCATCGCGGCGGCCGTCGAACAGCAGGCGACGGTGACGCGGGAGATGTCGGCCAGCATGCAATCGGCGGCGGCCGGCGTGGAGAGCGCCAACCGCACCCTGGAGGAGATCGCCCTGGCCGCCACCGATGCCGAGGCCCGCACGCGGCAGGCCGCGGAGGCCTCGCGGGCCTTGGCGGCCTGAGCAGGTTGCGCGCTCGGCGCGCGCGTGCTGGCTTGCGCGCAACCCGACCACAGGAGTGCCGCATGAACGCCGAAACCAACGAGGGCAAGATCATTGCCTGGCTCGCCACGCAGCAGCAGGCGATGCTCGATACGCTGGAGGCCATGGTGAACACCGATGGCGGCAGCTACGATAAGGCCGGCGTCGATGCCACCGGCAAAATCGTCAAGGATTTCTGCGAAGCCCAGGGCATCACCGTCGAGACCGTGCGCGGCGAGAAGTACGGCGACTGCCTGCGCGCCGTCCTGCCGCATGAGGGCGCCTCGGCCGTCCGCACGCGCGGCAACCACGCCGCCAATATCGTGCTGATGGGCCATCGCGACACGGTCTTCCCCAAGGGCGAACCGACGCGCCGTCCCTTCACCATCCGCGACGGCCGCGCCTATGGTCCCGGGGTCGCCGACATGAAGGCCGGCCTCGTGATGAACATGTTCGTCCTGGCCGCCTTCAAGAAGTTCGGCGGCGCGCCGGGCCCGATGGTCGGCCTCTTCACCGGCGATGAGGAGATCGGCTCGCCCGAGGGCCGCGCGGTGATCGAGGAGGAAGCCCGCGGCGCGCGCGTCGTCTTCAATTCCGAGCCGGGCCGCCCCTCGGGCAATGTGGTCACCGGCCGCAAGGGCGGCGTCTTCAGCATCTTCGAGATCGAGGGCAAGGCCGCCCATTCCGGCGGCAATTTCGAGGCCGGAATCTCGGCCATCGGCGAGCTGGCGAACAAGATCGTCGCCATCCATGCGCTGACCGATCTCAAGCGCGGCATCACGCTCAATGTCGGCCTCGTCTCGGGCGGGCAGAGCGTGAACACGGTGGCCCCCTCGGCCACCGGCCAGATCGATCTGCGCTACGTGAACCCGGCCGATCGCGAGGAAATCATGGGCAAGATCCACGAGATCATGAGCCGGAGCTACGTGCCCGGCACCAAGGCGAAGCTCGCCATCAAGGGCGAATTCCTGCCGCTCACCCAGGACGAGGCGGCGGCACGGCTCTTCGCCATGTACCAGGGCGCGGCGAAGGATGCCGGGCTCGACGTGAAGCCGGAATTCTCGGGCGGTTGCGCCGATAGCGGCTTCACCGCCGCCCAGGGCGCACCGACCATCTGCGCCGTCGGCCCGGTGGGCGGGTTGGCGCATAGCCCCGAGGAATACCTCGAGATGACGAGCTTCGTTCCCCGCGCGCAGGCGATGGCTCGGGCCGTTCTGCGACTGGAGAGCGTGGGGCTCTAGGCTCCCGCCCCCGGGCGCCGCCCTCATCCGGGGCGGCGCCGACAACCTCCCGATATGCACGCCATGGTTGTACCCTGACGATTTCATTATGGTATGATCATGGCTTCATGCACGGGACGAGTTATGATTCGCGTTGATATGCCGGCCTCGCAGTCTGCTCCGGGTCTTTGGGCGCAGAGGACCGCAAGGGTCCCGTCGGAGAGGGGCCAGGGCCGTATCGTCACCTGGCTCGCCCCTACCCTTCTGTTGATCGTCAGCCTGATCGCCACTTTGGCCATCGGCCTGGCGCCGCGCGCCGGTCAGGCGCAGTACGCCGTCATCGGCGCGCCCTGGAAGACCCTGGACGAGATGGTCGGGATCGTCGCCGCAGCCGATGGCGCTTTGGTCGATGCCGGCGCCTTCACGAGCATCCTCTTCGCCCAGTCCGACAACCCGGATTTCGCAGGCGCGGCCTATCGCGCCGGCGCTTGGCTCGTGCTGGATCCTGTTCTCTTGCGCGGATGCCTCGGCTCCGAAGGAAAGTTGCGCTGATGGCGGGTCTTGATCGGCTTCGCCGGCGCTTCGGCGTGGCCTTCGTCTGGCTGATGTGGCTGCACGTTCCCGTGCTGGCGCTGGAAGCCGTGCTCGTGGGCCGCCCGCCATTGGCGCCGGCTCTCCTGGCCGGGTGCCTGGCCGCCGCCTACCACCTCTGCTGGTGGATCAGCGGCCCCGCGCCCGTGACGCGCTATGTCGCGGCCGTCGCGCTGATCGGTCAGCCCGCCCTCATGGTTTATCTGCTGACGGGCCATCCGTGGCAGATGGACATGCACATGTACTTCTTCGCCTCGCTGGCGCTGCTGATCGGGTGGTCCGACTGGCGCGTGATCGTGATCGCCAGCGTCACCATCATGCTGCATCACCTCATGCTCAACCTGCTCCTCCCCGCCGCGGTCTTCTACGGCGAGGCGGATCTCGGGCGGGTGTATTTCCACGCTGCGGTCGTGGTGTTCCAGGGCGGCGTCCTGATCACGCTCAGCACCATGCTGGTCCGGAACTTCGCACGCATCGAGCGCCTGAGCGCCGCGATGCAGGAGCAGAACGAGACGCTCGAACTGCGCGTGGAGCAGCGCACCCAGGAGGCCGAGGCGGCCAATGTCGCCAAGACCCTCTTCCTGGCCAATATGAGCCACGAGATCCGCACGCCTATGAACGCGATCCTGGGCTTCAGCCATCTCGCGCTGCGCACCGAGACGACGCCCAAGCAGCGCGACTACCTGCTCAAGATCAAGACGGCGAGCGGCGCCCTGCTCAGCCTCATCAACGACATCCTGGACTTCTCCAAGATCGAGGCGGGCAAGCTCACGCTGGAGCAGGCGCCCTTCGACGTGAAGGCCTCGCTGGGCAATGTCGCCGCCATCGCGGGCGTCCGCGCGCAGGAGAAACACATCGCCCTGCGCTTCTGGATCGACGACGCCCTGCCCGCGACGCTGATCGGGGATTCGCTCCGGCTCAATCAGGTCATCCTCAACCTCGCCACCAACGCGATCAAGTTCACGCAGCGCGGCGAGGTGGTCGTCACCGTCCGGCCGGCCACCCCGCTCGGCGCCGCCACGGCGACGGAGATCCCTGTCGAGATCTCGGTTCGCGACACCGGCATCGGCATGACGCCGGACGTTCAGGCCCGGCTGTTCCGCTCCTTCACCCAGGCCGACAGCTCCACCACGCGCCGCTTCGGCGGGACCGGGCTGGGCCTGGCCATCAGCAAGCAGCTGGTCGAGCTCATGGGCGGGACGATCTCCGTGGAGAGCACGCCGGGCAAGGGCAGCTGCTTCAGCTTCATCCTCCGGCTCGGGGTCTCGGACATGGTGTTGAACTCGGAGCAGCCCTCCCCCGAGGCGCTGGGGCATCTGCGCGTCATGGTGGTGGACGACAACGCCGCCTCGCGCACGATCCTGCAGGAGATGTTCGCCGCCTGGTCCATCGATGCCGAGCTCGCCGCCTCCGCCCCGGAGGCCCTCAGCGCGCTGAACGAGGCGGCCGAGCGTGGCCAACCCTTCAACCTCGTCCTCATGGACTGGAAGATGCCTGGCATGGACGGCATGGAGGCCTCGCGGCGCATCCGCGACGGCGAGGTCAGCACCGCCAAGCCGCCGGTCGTGGTGATGGTGAGCGCCTATGGCCGCGAGGAGATGCTGGCAAAGGCCCCGGCCAACGGGATCTCCGCCGTTCTGGTGAAGCCGGTCGATTCCGAACTGCTGCTGCACACGCTGACGGAGCTTTTCGGCGCCGGCCCCGCATCCGCGCCGGCCGAGCCGCGCCCTGATGCCATTCCGCGCGTGGACCCGGCCTTCCGCGGCGCGCGGGTCCTCTTGGCGGAGGACAACGAGATCAATCGCGAGCTGGCCGTCGAGCTTCTCACCGATGCGGGGCTGGAGGTCGATATCGCCGAGAACGGCCGCATCGCCTGCGAGAAGATCTTCCGCGAGCCGCATGGCTTCGACGCCGTGCTGATGGATGTGCAGATGCCCGAGATGGACGGTCTGGAAGCGACCGCGCGGATCCGCGCCCGCTTCTCGGCCGAGACGCTGCCGATCATCGCCATGACCGCCCATGCCTATGATCAGGAGCGCGAGCGCTGCCTGCAGGCCGGGATGAACGATCACGTGGCCAAGCCGGTCGATCCGGCGGTGCTGGTCGCCACGCTCGACCGCTGGCTGGGAAGCGCCCGCGCCGCGGCCAAGCCCAGGACGGCCGCGGCGGTGGTGGACGGCGGGGATCTCCCCGCCGCCCTGCCGCCCTTCGACATCCAGGCCGCGCTGGTTCGCGTCAACGGCAAGCGCAAGCTGCTGCGCCGGCTGATCGTGGAGTTCGGCCGCAGCTTCGCCAGCACGGGCGCGACCCTGCGCCGCTGCATCGCGGAGGGCCGGCTGGAGGAGGCGGGCCATGCGGCCCATGCGCTGCGCGGAACGGCGGCCTCGCTGGAGGCGCGGGAAGTGGCGGAAGCCGCCCGCCTCCTGGAGGATGCGCTCTCCGGACGCGAACCCGGCGATGCGGAACTGCTGGTGCTGCGTCTCGAGGACGCGCTGGGTCCGGCGCTCGCCGCGGCCCGCTCGCTCGACGCGCAGTCGCCCGCGGGGCGGGACAGTTCGCGGGACGCTTTCGCGGAGCCTGCGTAAAGCCAGCCTGATCTCCGGGCCACTCGTCGTGGCCTGGAGAATCTGTTGCGGCGCTGATGGACTTCCTGCTGGACGGATCGCGGGGGCGGTGCGCAGAATTGTGCGCCATGGGAGGAGGCCGGGGGGAGATTCCCAGAGCTTCCAAGCTTTTAGCCGCTCCCCGTTCCAAAGGGGCCCGTCCAGGACCTCCGGGAGAAGCGCGGCCATGGTCACGACTTGCAGAAAGGTGCATCAGCAATCTTCCGGCGGAAGACCGACGGACGCGAAAGCTTGGTTGACGCCCTGATGTCCCAGATTCTGATCCTCGACGACCGCGGCACCAACCGGAAGATTCTCGCGCAGCTTGCCGTCTCGGTCGAACCGGCGGCCGATGTCGTGACCTTCGGCAATCCCCTCCTGGCCCTGGCCTGGATGGATGAGAACCGGCCTGACCTCGTCATCAGCGACTACCGCATGCCCCATCTCGACGGCGCCGAGGTGGCCGCGCGCATCCGCGGCAAGGCGACCGGCGCCGACGTGCCCATCATCGTCGTCACCGCCTATAACGACCCCGTCTTCCGCCTCCGCGCGCTGGAGGCGGGCGCCACCGACTTCCTCGTCTCGCCCGTGGATCATGCCGAGTTCCGCACGCGCGTGCGCAACCTCCTCGCGCTGCGCCAGCACCAGATCCAGGCGAGCCAGCACGCCCAGGCCCTGGCTCGCGACCTCGAGGCCTCGGAACGCTCGCGCAACGCCCTGCTGCGCGAGAGCCGCGAATCCCTCGCGCTGCTCATCGACACCGTGCCGGCCATGATCAGCGCGGCCGACCGCGCGGGAAAGCTCGTCTTCGTCAATGCGCGCCAGGCCACCATCGCCGGCTCCAGCCCCTCGGAGCTCGTCGGCCACGACGCCGTGCGCATCCTGGGCCAGGCGCGGCTGGAGCGCAGCCTCGCCGCCGATGCGGAGGTCTTCGCCTCCGGGCTGGCCATGACCGGCTTCGAGGAGGAGTTCTCCGACAACCAGGGCGGATCGCGCACGCTCATCACCACCAAGGCCCCCCTGCGTGACGGCGAGGGCCGCGTGATGGCCGTCGTGACGACCTCCATCGATATCACGGACCGCAAGCGCGCCGAGGAGCAGCTGATCTACCTCGCCTGGCACGACGCGCTGACCGGCCTGCCCAACCGCCCCATGCTCGCCGAGCGGCTGCGCGACCGATGCGCGCAGGACCGCCGGCAGGATGGAGCGCCCTTCGCGCTCCACTTCCTCGACCTCGACCGATTCAAGGCCGTCAATGACGCGATGGGCCACGAGGCCGGCGACCGCCTGCTGCGCGACGTCGCGAACCGCATCGCGGGCGTGATGGGCGAGAACGACATGGTCGCCCGGCTGGGCGGCGATGAATTCGCCGTCCTGCAGTCCACGCTCGATGCGGCGCAGGGGGCCGCGCAATTCGCGCTGCGCCTGCGCGAGGCGCTCGAGGCGCCCTTCACCATTCTCGGCCGCAGCGTTCAGGTCTCCGGCAGCATCGGCATCACGCTGTATCCGCAGGACGCGACCTCCGCCGAGGAGCTGCTGCGCCATGCCGACCTCGCGATGTACCGAGCCAAATCCGATGGCGGACGGGGCTACAGCTTCTTCGACCCCGTGATGGACCACACCGCGCGCGAGGCGCTGCAGCTGGAGGCCGATCTGCGCCTCGCGCTTGTCCGTGGCGAGTTCGAGCTGCTGTGGCAGCCGCAGATCTGCCTCGCCTCCGACCGCATCGTGGGCGCCGAGGCGCTGCTGCGCTGGAACCATCCCGAGCGCGGCCGGCTGGGCCCGGCCGCCTTCCTGGGCGCGGCCGAGGAGACGGGCCTCATGACGCCCATCACCGACTGGGTGCTGCGCGAGGCCTGCCGGCAGGGTGCGGAATGGGCGCGCCTGCCGGGCGGCGGCATCCGCGTCTCGGCGAATATCTCGCCCTCGCTCTTCCGCCAGGCGGATGTGCGGCAGATGGTCGCCGCGGCGCTGGACGCGGCGGGCCTCGCGCCCGAGACCTTCGACCTGGAGCTCACCGAACGCGTTCCGATGGACGATCTGGAGAAGGTCGCCGGGACGCTGCGGGAGCTGCGAGAGCTCGGCGTCTGCCTGTCCATCGACGATTTCGGCGTGGGCTATTCCTCGCTGCTCTACGTGAAGACCTTCCCCGTGCAGCGGCTGAAGATCGACCGCTCCTTCGTGTCGCAACTGCCGGGCAACGTCGTGGACGCGGCGATCGTGGCGGGCGTCGTCTCGCTCGGCCGCAACCTCGGCATGCGGATCCTCGCCGAGGGCATCGAGACGGCCGAGCAGCTTCAGGCCGTCCGCGAGCTCGGCTGCGACGAGGTGCAGGGCTATTTCACAAGCCATCCCGTGCCGGCCGCGGAGCTGGAGCGCCAGCTGGCCCGCTCGCGCGCGGCCATGCCGACGTCGCCATGAGCCCGCAGGCCGGCGCCGGTCTGCCCTCCCGGCGGTTCAGCCTCCGCGCCCTGCGCGGCCGGCCGGACACTGAGCACGAGATGAGCTTCAACCGGCTCGCCTTCGCGCTCATCATCACGATCTTCCTCGTGCTGGAGCACGCCTCCTGGCCGATGCTTCAGGTGGTGGCGGCCTATTGGGTCTTCGCCATCGCCATCTTCGCGCACATCCTCGCCTTCCCCGCGGCCAATACCCCGCGACGCGTCGTCACCCTCGCGCTCGACGTCGCGCTGCTCTCCTACGAGATGCATCTCGGCGGCGAGAAAACGTCGGTGATGGCCGCGCTCTACCTCTGGGCCATCCTGGGCAACGGGTTCCGCTTCGGCGTATCCTGGCTCTATATCGGCCAGGCGCTGGGCATCCTGGGCTTCGGCGCCGTCGTGATCTTCACGCCCTTCTGGCGCGACCAGCCGCATCTCTCCGCCGGATTCCTGCTCGGGCTCATTGCCATTCCCGCCTATGCGGCCACGCTGGTCCGCAAGCTCTCCGCCGCCAAGGCACAGGCCGAACAGGCCAATCAGGCGAAGAGCATGTTCCTCGCCAGCGTGAGCCACGAGCTGCGCACCCCGCTCAACGCCATCATCGGCATGGGCGGGCTGCTGCAGCAGTCCGATCTCGACGCCGAGCAGCGCGAGATGGCCGGCACCGTCACCGATGCCGGGAGCAACCTGCTGCGGCTGATCGAGACCATCCTCGATTTCTCCCGCATCGAGGCCGGGCAGATGCCGGTCCAGCAGGCGGATTTCAACCTGCCGGCGCTGCTGGACGAGGTCCGCCGCATGCTGGCGGAAACGGCCGGCGGGAAGGGCCTGCGCTTCACCTTCCACATCACGCCCCGCACCCCGCGCCGGCTCGTGGGCGACGCCGCCCTCACCCGCGAGGTCCTGCTCAATCTGGCCGGCAATGCGCTGAAGTTCACCGCCCAGGGCGGGGTCGTGGTCGCGGCGGATGCCGTGCCGGACGAGCGGGGCGTCCTGCTGCGCTTCGAGGTCACCGATACCGGCATCGGCATCGCGCCCGAGGCGCAGGCCCATATCTTCGAAGCCTTCTCCCAGGCGGATGCGACCATCATCAACCGCTTTGGCGGCACCGGCCTGGGCCTGGCCATCAGCCGGCGGACGACGGAGCTGCTGGGCGGGACGATCGGCGTCGAAAGCCTGGAGGGGGCGGGCAGCACCTTCTGGTGCGTCCTGCCGATGGGCCTTGGGGAGACGATCGACGAGGCGCCGGCAGCCGAGGCGGTTCTACTGGCATCGGACGCCGCCGCCCGCACCGACGCCCTTCGGGCCGAAGGGCTGCTGCTGCTGCCCGCGGCGACCCTTGTCGAGGCCGTGACGGCACTGGAGAGCCTGCCGCCCGCCACGCCGCGCCTGCTGGTGGCCGATGCCGCCAGCCTCGCCATGGCGCCCACGGGCCTCGCCCAGGCCCTGGAGGCGCTGGACCCGCTGGGCGCCTGGCGGACCATCCTGCTGGCCCCCGATCCGCCAGAGGGCCTCCCGCCCTTGCCGCTGCGCCGCGCCTTCGTCACGCTCCTGCCCCGCGCCCCCGCGCCCGGGATGCTGGCCGCCGCGCTGCGGCTGGCGGGGGGCGCCGTCCGTCGCGCCGGAATTTCCCTGCCTCTCCCCATCACCCAGCGTCCGCTCAGCGTCCTGGTCGCGGACGACAACCGGGTCAATCGGCGCGTGGTCGCGCGCATCCTGGAAAAGGCGGGCCATGAGCCGACCCTCGTCTCGGACGGCGAGGAGGCGCTGGACATGCTGGAGACGCGCGAGTTCGACCTGGTGCTGATGGACCTCAACATGCCCCGGCTCGACGGCATCGAGGCGGCCAAGCTCTATGCGTTTCAGTCGCTCGGCCGGCGGCGCGTGCCCTGGCTCGCCCTCACGGCCGATGCCACGGACGAGGCGCGCCGGCGCTGCGCGGAGGTCGGCTTCGTCGCCTGCCTCGTGAAGCCGCTCACCCCCGACGCGCTGCTCGCCGCGATCGAGGCGCTGCCGCTGTCCGATGAGCCGGGCGTGGAACGACGCCCCGGCGTCGCCGCGATCGCCAGCCATCCGCGCTTCCGCCCGACCGGCGCCGTGCTGGTCGACCAGCGCGCGCTGGACGATCTGGAGCTGCTGGGCGGGGCCGAATTCGCGCGCGAGGTGGTGGCTGAATTCATTGAAGAGGCCGAGCTGACCCTCGGCGATCTGTCGCGCGCGGTGGCCGCCGTCGATTCCGGCGCTTTCCGCGCCAAGGCGCATGCGCTGCACAGCGCGGCGGCCAATGTCGGGGCCCGTGCGCTCTGTGAGCTCTGCATGCTCTGCCGCAGCATCGGACCGGACGAACTGCGCGACCAAGGACGCTCGATCGTCCAGCGCCTGACCGCGGAGCTCGATCGCGCCCGGCCCCTGCTCCAGCGCAGGGGCCCGGAGGGCGGGGTGGGGCAGCAGCACAGCTGAGTCCCACCCCCACCATCGCCGGTCACTCGGCCGCCATGGCCAGTGCGGGTCGCCGCGCGTTCAGTTCCGCGGCCACGCGCTTCTCCTGCGCCTGAGTCAGCCGCAGCATCTTGCGAAGATCCATGTCGGAGATGCCGAGCGCCGTCTCGGCCCAGATGTCCACCACGTCCTTCAGCTCGGGCAGGGTCACCGGGTTCACGCGCCGACGCACGCGCAGCAGCGCCTGCTGAGCATTGTGCTTGCGCGTGGCGTTGTGGATGTAGTCGCGCGCGGCGGCCTCGCCCTCGCCCGGTTCGGCCAGCACGTTCACGATGCCCATGGCGTGCAGTTCCTCGGCCGAATAGAGGCGGCCGGACATGATCATCTTCTCCGCCTCGACCTGGCCGATCCGGCGCGACAGGAAGCTATAGGCGCCCATGCCGGGGAAGAGGTTGAAGAGGATCTCGGGCAGGCCGAACTTCACCTGACGCTCGGCCACGATGACGTCAAAGGCCAGGGCGCATTCGAAGCCACCGCCCAAAGCGTCACCCTGCACCAGCGCCACGGTGACGACGGGCGCCTGGAAGGCCTCGGCATTGCCGTGGATCGCCTCGACGCAGAGATGGCCGTAGCGGCGCAGCGCCGTCAGGTCGCGGTTGCGGATCTTCTCGGCGAAGAGCGCGAGGTCGCCGCCGAGGTTGAAGATGCCGGGCAGCCGGCTGCCCATGACGTAGTAGCGCATGGGCATGCCGAATTCGGCGCGGCGCGCCGGCGAGAGCGCGTCGCGCAGCATCGCCTGCTGGGCGAGGATGTCCTGCAGCAGGCCCAGCGTGAAGCAGGGCTTGGGGCCGGG
>NZ_CBDDFJ010000032.1:0-81188 GCF_965227005.1 Roseococcus sp. | reverse complement strand
CGTCGCCGGCGAGGCGCGCTTCGGCGTGCTGGTCTGCGGCTCGGGCATCGGCATGTGCATCGCCGCCAACCGCCATCCGGCGATCCGCGCGGTGAACCTGCACAACGGCACCGAGGCCCGGCTGACCCGCCTGCACAACGACGCCAACGTCGCCTGCTTCGGCGCGCGCACCCTGGGTGCGGAGGTCGCGCTGGACGCGCTGGCCATCTTCCTCGCGACCGAGTTCGAGGGCGGCCGCCATCAGCGCCGGCTCGACAAGCTGGCCCCGGCCGCAGCCCCGGTGTCGAGCACCGCCATCGCCTGATTCCCCGTCATGCCGGAAAAACCGGCCTGACTTGCCGCCACCCCAGGTATCGGGCCGCGCTCGGGCTGTGATAAGCCCGGACGACCCGCCGAAGGATCGTCCGACATGAACGAGACCGCTGCCCGTTTCCTCCCCGCCCGCTTCTTCCAGGCTGGCCTCGCCGAAGCCGATCCCGAGCTCGCCGCCTCGATCGACATGGAGCTGGTCCGTCAGAAGGACGGCATCGAGCTGATCGCCTCCGAGAACATCGTGAGCCGCGCCGTGCTCGAGGCCCAGGGCTCCGTCCTCACCAACAAATACGCCGAGGGCTATCCCGGCCGCCGCTACTACGGCGGCTGCGAATATGTCGACATCGCCGAGACGCTCGCCATCGAGCGCGTGAAGCAGCTCTTCGGCGCCGCCTTCGCCAATGTGCAGCCGCATAGCGGCGCCCAGGCGAACCAGGCGGTGTTCTTCGCGCTGATGCAGCCCGGCGACACCTTCATGGGCCTCGACCTCGCGGCCGGCGGACACCTGACGCACGGCTCGCCCGCCAACCAGTCGGGCAAGTGGTTCAAGGTGGCGCCGTACACGGTGCGCCGCGAGGACCAGCTGATCGACATGGACGAGGTGGCCCGCATCGCCCGCGAGTCCAAGCCGAAGGTCATCGTGGCCGGCGGCTCCGCCTATGCCCGCCACTGGGACTTCGCCCGCTTCCGCGAGATTGCGGACGAGGTCGGCGCCTATTTCATGGTCGACATGGCGCATTTCGCGGGCCTCGTGGCCGGTGGCGCGCATCCCTCGCCGGTGCCGCATGCCCATGTCACGACCAGCACCACGCACAAGACGCTGCGCGGCCCGCGCGGCGGCCTGATCCTCACCAATGACGAGGCGCTGGCGAAGAAGTTCAACTCGGCCGTCTTCCCGGGCCTCCAGGGTGGGCCGCTGATGCATGTCATCGCCGGCAAGGCCGTGGCCTTCGCCGAGGCGCTGCGCCCCGACTTCCGCGCCTATGCGCGCCAGGTGGTCACCAATGCCGCGACCCTGGCCGACAGCCTGAAGGCCCAGGGCTTCGGCATCGTGACCGGCGGCACGGACAACCACCTGGTTCTGGTGGACCTGCGGCCGAAGAACCTCACCGGCAAGGATGCCGAGGCGGCGCTGAACCGCGCGCACCTCACCTGCAACAAGAACGCGGTCCCCTTCGACCCGGCCAAGCCGATGGTGACCTCGGGCGTGCGGCTGGGCTCCCCGGCGGCGACGTCGCGCGGCTTCGGCGAGGCCGAGTTCAAGCAGGTGGCCGCGTTGATCGGTCGCGTGCTGGACGGGCTGGTCTCGGCCAACTCGGCCGAGGGCAATGCGGCCGTCGAGAAGGCCGTGGCCGAGGAAGTGAAGGCCCTCTGCCAGCGCTTCCCGATCTACTGACGGTAGCGGCGCATTGCCAGGATGGTCGCGCCCCATGAGAATCCGGCTGCAACCGCGGCCGGCGCGCCGCGACCGACCTGAGGGCGAGCGAGACATGACAGGGCGCGAAGCCAAGGCGGCGGATGCCGCCGCCCGGCGTCTGAGGGCACGATAAAATGCGTTGCCCCTATTGCAGCAGTGACGAGACGCAGGTGAAGGACAGCCGTCCCTCCGACGACGGCTCCTCCATCCGCAGGCGGCGCTTCTGCCCGGCCTGCGGCAACCGCTTCACCACCTTCGAGCGCGTGCAGCTGCGCGAGCTCACCGTGCTCAAGACCGACGGCCGCCGCGTGACCTTCGACCGCGACAAGCTCGGCAAATCCATCCGCATCGCCTGCCGCAAGCGTCCCATCGACGACGACCGGATCGAGAAGCTGCTCAACGGCATCCAGCGCCGTCTCGAGATGGAGACGGAGGTCGAGATCCCCTCGCGGCGCATCGGCGAGATGGTGATGGAGACGCTGAAGGGCGTGGACCAGGTGGCCTATGTGCGCTTCGCCTCGGTCTATCAGAACTTCTCCGAAGCCAAGGACTTCCAGGCCTTCCTGGGCGGCCTGGATACGCCCTGATGTCCGACGAGGCCCATATGCGGGCCGCGCTTCAGGTCGCGGCGCGGGGTCTCGGCAATACCTGGCCCAATCCCTCGGTGGGCTGCGTGCTGGTGAAGGACGGCGTGGTGATCGCCCGCGGCTGGACTCAGCCCGGCGGCCGCCCCCATGCCGAGACCGAGGCGCTGAGCCGGGCAGGTGAGGCGGCGCGCGGCGCCACCGCCTATGTCACGCTGGAGCCCTGCTCCCATTTCGGCCGCACGCCGCCCTGCTGCGACGCGCTGATCCGCGCCGGGGTCTCGCGCGTGGTCGTCGCGCTCCGCGACCCGGACCGCCGCGTGGACGGGCGCGGCTTCGCCCGGTTGCGCGTCGCCGGCATCGCCGTCGAGGAAGGGCTGATGGGCGCGGAGGCCGCGGCGCTGAATGCCGGCTTCATCCGCCGCGTCACCCAGGGCCTGCCCTTCGTCACCCTCAAGCTCGCCTCCACCCTGGACGGGCGCATCGCCACCGCCTCGGGCGAGAGCCGCTGGATCACGGGCGAGGGCGCGCGGCGCGAGGTGCATGCCCTGCGCGCGAAGCACGACGCGGTGATGGTGGGCAGCGGCACCGCCCTCGCCGACGATCCCGAGCTGAATTGCCGCATCCCCGGCATGGACCCCGTGCCCATGCTGCGCGTGGTGGCCGATGCCCGGCTGCGCCTGCCGCTGAGCGCGAAGCTCGTCACCCAGGCGACCGCCCAGCCGACCTGGCTGCTCACCGGCTCGGGCCATCGCCCGGCGCAGCTCGCGCCCTATATCGCCGCCGGGGTGGAGGTGGTGACCATCCGCCGCACGGCCGGCGGCGGCCTCCAGCCGCGCGCCATGCTCCAGGCCCTGGGCGCGCGCGGCGTGACCCGCGTGATGGTCGAGGGCGGGGCCAATCTGGCCGGCTCCCTGGTCAGGGCGGGGCTGGTGGACCGGCTGGTCTGGTTCCACGCTCCCGCGACGCTCGGCGCGGAGGGCTTGGAAAGTCTGGGTAGCCTGGGCATAGGTCCGTTATCGGCCATGCCGCGCTTCCGCCTGCTGGATTCTCGGCGGGTCGGCCACGACATCATGAGCGAATTCGGCCCCCAATGGGCGCAAAGGCCTGAGGGCGCATAGGAGACGGCGAATGTTCACCGGGATCATCACCGCCCTCGGCACCCTGCGCGAGGTCCTGCCGGTCGGCGGCGGCCACGACATGCGCCTGGTCATCGGCGTCGCGCCGGACTTCCTGAAGGGCGCGGAGCTGGGCTGCTCCATCGCCTGCTCGGGCATCTGCCTGACGGCGGTCGAGCTGAACGGCGACAGCTTCGCGGTGGATGCGAGCGCGGAGACGCTCTCGCGCACCACCATGGGCGGCTGGAAGGCCGGCGGGCGCGTCAATCTGGAGCGATCCCTGAAGCTCGGCGACGAGCTGGGCGGCCATCTCGTCTCCGGCCATGTGGACGGCGTGGGCAGGGTGGCATCGGCCACGCCCGAGAACGCCTCGGTCCGCTGGCGCTTCGAGGTCCCGCGCGACCTCGCGAAGCTCATCGCCGTGAAGGGCTCCGTGGCCATCGACGGCGTTTCCCTGACGGTCAACGAGGTTGACGACGCGAGCTTCGGGGTCAACATCATCCCCCACACCACCGCCGTGACGAGCTTCGGCACGCTGCAGCCGGGCGACGGGGTCAACATCGAGATCGACACGCTGGCGCGCTACGTCGCCCGTCTTCTGGAGTTCCGCGCGTGAGCGTTGCCACCCGTACGACCAGTTTCCACGAGTTCATAACCCCCACCGAGGAGCTCCTGGAGGAGGCCCGGCGCGGCAAGATGTTCATCCTCGTCGATGACGAGGACCGCGAGAACGAGGGCGACCTCGTCATCCCCGCGCAATTCGCGACCCCGGATGCCATCAACTTCATGGCCCGCTACGCCCGGGGCCTGATCTGCCTGGCCATGACGCGCCAGCGCGTCGAACAGCTGGGCCTGCCGCTGATGGCGCAGAGCAACGGCACGCGCCACCAGACGGCCTTCACCGTCTCCATCGAGGCGCGCGACGGCGTGACCACGGGCATCAGCGCGGCCGACCGCTCGCGCACCGTGGCCGTCGCCATCAACCCCGAGATCTCGCGCGAGCATATCGTCACGCCTGGCCACGTCTTCCCGCTGGTGGCGCGCGAGGGCGGCACGCTGGTGCGCGCCGGCCACACCGAGGCCGCGGTGGACTTCGCGCGCCTCGCCGAGCTGAATCCGGCCGGCGTGATCTGCGAGATCATGAACGACGACGGCACCATGGCCCGCCTGCCGGACCTGGTGCAGTTCGCGCAGCTGCACGGCCTCAAGCTCGGCACCATCGCCGACCTCATCGCCTATCGCCGCCGCACGGAGCGGCTGGTGAAGCGCGTGGAGGAGGGCGAGGTGACGCATGCGGTGGGCGGCGACTGGAAGCTCATCGTCTATGCCGGCTCGGTCGAGGGCGGCGAGCACGTCGCGCTGGTGAAGGGCGACCTTTCCGCCCCCGGCCCGGTGCTGACGCGCATGCATGCGGCGAGCGTGCTGAACGACATGGTCGGCGGCCAGGGCATCCGCGAGCTGCATGGCGCGATGGAAGCCATCGCCGCCGAGGGCCGCGGCGTCGTGGTCATCCTGCGCGACTGGCGGCTGGACGGCTTCAGCCAGCAGGTCCGCAACCGGCGCGACAAGAAGGCCACGCCGCAGCTGCGCGACTATGGCATCGGCGCTCAGATCCTGGCCGATCTGGGCCTGAAGGACATTATCCGGCTGTCCAACAATCCTCGCCCGGTGGTCGGGCTGGAGGGTTGGGGCCTGCGCGTTCTGGAAACGCGGGCCGTGGTGCAGGAGAAGAGCGCATGAGCACGATCGATGGGCCGAAGCGCGACACCGTCCGCATCGAGGGGCCGGCGCCACGGATCCTGCTGATCCAGGCGCCCTATTACGACGAGATCGTCGGCGGCATGCGCAAGGGCGTCGAGCGCGTCGTCGCCGAGGCCGGCGGCGTGCTGGAAATCGTGGACGTGGCGGGCGCCTTCGAGCTGCCGGCCGCCTTGCGCATGGCGCTGGACGCCATGGAGCATCCCGAGGAGCCGCCCTTCTGGGACGGCTTCGTGCTGCTGGGCTGCGTCGTGAAGGGCGATACCGACCATTACGACCACATCTGCCGCGAGGCGTGCTCGGGCGTGATGAGTGTGGCCGTCGGCACGGGCGCGGCCATCGGCTTCGGGCTGCTGACGGTCCATACGCTGCAACAGGCCATCGAGCGCTCCAGCGACGATGGCCACAACAAGGGCGCCGAGGCGGCCCAGGCCGCGCTGCTCCAGGTGGGGCTGCGCCGCAAATGGCGGATGGCATGAAGACCGTGACCAAGTCCAACCCAGGCCGCCCGCGCACCGGCGCGCGCGTCGCCGCCGTGCAGGCGCTCTTCCAGGCCGAGCAGTCGGGCGATCCGATCGAGGCGGTGCTGGACCAGTTCGTCCGCCACCGGCTGGGCGTGAAGCTCGGCCAGGAGGGCTTCGAGGACGGGCGCGTGGAGGAGGCCGACGTGCCGCTCTTCACCAGCATCCTGCGCGGCGCGGCCTCGCACACCGAGGACCTCGACCAGCTGATCGCCTCGCATCTCGCGGCGGGCTGGGCGATGACGCGGCTCGACCCCGTGCTGCGCGCCATCCTGCGCGCCGCCGGCGGCGAGATGCGCGACATGGGCGGGCCGCCCGCGCGCGTCGTCATCAAGGAGTACATGGACATCGCCCATGGCTTCTTCGGCGGCGAGGAGCCCCGCTTCTGCAACGGCGTGCTGGACGCGATGGCGCGCGTGCTGCGCGCCGAGGAGTTCAACGGGGGGTGAGCCTGCCTCCCGAATTCTCCCTCATCGCCCGCCATTTTCTACCGCTGGCGGGGGAGGGGGCCCTGGCGCTCTCCGACGATGCCGCGGTGCTCGACATGCCGGCCGGCCAGCTCGTCCTGGCCGCCGATGCGATGGTCGCGAACGTCCACTTCCTGCCGGAGGATCCGCCCGAGACCATCGGCCGCAAGCTGCTGCGGGTGAACCTCAGCGACCTCGCGGCGATGGGCGCCAAGCCGCTCGGCTATCTGATGACGGTGGCGCTGCCCAAGGGCACGACGCCGGAATGGCTCGACGCCTTCGCCGCCGGGCTGGCGCTCGATCAGGCGGGTTACGGCCTGTCCGTCCTGGGCGGCGACACGGTCTCCACGCCGGGACCCCTCACGCTCTCCCTGACCATCCTGGGCACGGTGCCGCCGGGCCAGGCGCTGCTGCGCCGGGGCGCGCGGGCCGGCGACGAGATCTGGGTCTCCGGCACCATCGGCGACGGCGCGCTGGGCCTGCGGGCGGCGCGCGGGACGCTGGCCGATGACGGCTTCCTCGCCGGCCGCTACCGCCTGCCCCAGCCGCGCGTGGCCCTCGGCCAGGCGCTGCGCGGCGTGGCGCGGGCGGCGATGGATGTCTCGGACGGGCTGGTCCAGGATTGCGGCCACCTCTGCCGCCTCGCCGGATGCGGCGCGACGATCGAGGCTGGCGCGGTGCCGCTCTCGCCCGGCGCGCGCGCCGCGCTCCAGGCCGATCCGGCGCTGCTGCCGCTGATCCTCAGCGGAGGCGACGATTACGAGCTCCTCTTCGCGGCCGCCCCCGCGGATGCGGGCCGCGTGGCCGAGGCCGGCCGCGCGGCGAGCACGCCTGTCACGCGCATCGGGCTCTTCACGGATGATGGCGCGGATGTGAGGGTGCTCGACCCGAACGGCAGCGAAATGAGCCTGCCGAAGGGAGGATGGAGCCACTTCTGAATGTCCACCGAGGACCGCGCGATGCGCTCCACCGTCTGGCGGCTGTTCTTCTGCCAGGCGCTGATGAATTCGACGATGATCGGCCAGGCCACGATGGGCGCGCTGATCGGCCGCAGCCTCTCCTCCGACATCGCGCTGGCGACCCTGCCCATGGCCATCCAGATGGCCGGGACGATGGTGGCTTCCATTCCGGCTTCCTATGTCTTCACGCGCTGGGGCCGCCGCGCGGGCTTCATCATCGGGGCCTTCGTCTCGATCGCGGGCTCCCTGACCTTCGGCCTGGGCGTCTATCTCCAGGATTTCGGGATCTATTGCCTGGGCGCCGTGCTTGCGGGGCTGAGCTGGGGCGTGGCGCAGCATTACCGCTTCGCGGCCGCCGAGGCGGCGACGCCGGCCTATCGCCCGCGCGCCATCGCGCTGGTGATGGCCGGGCCCGTGCTCTCGGCCATCTTCGGGCCGGAGCTGGTGAAGCACACGCACCAGGCCTTCCTGCCCTACGTCTTCCTCGGCACCTATCTGGCGCTCGCGCTGGTGCCGCTGGTGAGCCTCGTCCTGCTGAGCGGGCTGAAGCTGCCGCCGCTGCCCAGGAAGACCGCGGTGAGCACGCCGCTGGGCGAGATCATCCGCCGCCCGGCCTTCGTGACGGCGGTGGTGGCCGGCATGGTGGCCTATGGCACCATGAACCTCGCCATGACGGCCACGCCGCTGGAGATGCTGCTCTGCGGCTTCACGATCAATGATTCCGCGACGGTCATCCAGGCGCATGCCCTGGCGATGTTCGCGCCGGGCTTCTTCACGGGGCATCTGATCGCGCGCTTCGGCGTGCGGACGGTCATCGTGGCGGGCGCCTGCCTGACGGCGGCCTGCGTCGCGATCCTGCTGACAGGGGAGAGTTTCTCTCACTTTGCCCTTGGCCTGGCGGTGCTGGGGCTCGGTTGGAACTTCATGTTCGTGGGCGCGACCTCGCTGCAGACCACGAGCTACGCGCCGCAGGAGCGGGTGAAGGCCCAGGCGGCGAACGACTTCATCGTCTTCGGGACGGTGGCCTGCACGGCCTTCCTGTCCGGCTACGTGCATGCGCGTCTGGGCTGGAGCGTGCTGAACCTGACGCTGATCCCACCGCTGGTCGCGGCGCTGGGCCTGCTGGCCTGGCAGAAGGCGCGGGGGACGAACCGGGCGGCGGCGGTGGCGCCGTAAACCCGCAGCAGCGGAAATCCGCTCATCGGCGTCACGATGCCGGAGTTGAAGCGCTCGCCTTCGGCGGCGCCGGATGCCGGGCGAGGTCGGCCAGCGTGGCGACGTCTACGACATGACCGTCGAACGCTGGTTCCATAAAAAAGCGCCGGGAGGTCTCCCTCCCGGCGCCTGTCACGCGATGGCGTGTGACGTCTACTCCGCCGGCTTGTAGCCCGCCCGCCGCGCGGGCGCGCTGTCCTCGGCGAAGAGGTCGCGGTCCTTGGTTTCCGGCACGAAGATCAGCCCGATGATCACGGTCGCGACCGCGAAGATGATCGGGTACCAGAGGCCGAAGTAGATATCGCCCGTGGCCGCGATCAGCGCGAAGGTCGTGGCCGGCAGCAGCCCGCCGAACCAGCCATTGCCGATGTGATAGGGCAGCGACATGCCGGTGTAGCGGATGCGTGTCGGGAAGAGCTCCACCAGCGCGGCGGCGATCGGCCCGTAGACCATTGTCACGTAGATCACCAGGATGAACAGGATCCCGATGATCACCGCTGGCTGCTCGCGGAAGATGTCGAAGGGATGCGCCATCTTCACGACCGAGGGGTTGGCCGCCGGCGGGAAGCCCGCTGACGTCAGCGCCGCGCTCAGCTCACGGGTGAAGGTCGCCCGCGCGGCCGCCGCGCCCGCGCCCGCCTGCGACACGTCGAAGGAATTCACGACCGAATTGCCGACATGCACCGTCGCCACATGGCCGGCCGGGCCGGCTTCCTGCGTGTAGGGGATCGAAAGCCCCGCCAGCGCCGCCTTGGCGATGTCGCAGGAGGTGGTGAAGGTCACGGTGCCGGTCGGGTTGAACTGGAAGTGGCAGTCGCCCGGTGCCGCGACGACGCGGACCGGAATGTTCTGCTGCGCCGCGTAGAGGGCGGGGTTCGCCTCGGCCGTCAGGAGCTTGAAGAGCGGGAAATAGGTCAGCGCGGCGAGGGCGCAACCCAGCAGGATGATCGGCTTGCGGCCCACCTTGTCCGACAGCCAGCCGAAGAAGAGGAAGCCGCCCGTGCCCAGGATGAGCGACCAGGCGATCAGCAGGTTCGCCGTATAGCCGTCCACCTTCAGGATGCTCTGGATGAAGAACAGCGCGTAGAACTGGCCGGTGTACCAGACGACGCCCTGGCCCATCGTCAGGCCGAAGAGCGCGATGAGCGCGATCTTGGCGTTCTTCCACTCGCCGAAGGCCTCCTTGAGCGGCGCCTTGGAGCCGGTGCCCTCGGCCTTCATCTTCTGGAAGGCCGGGCTCTCCTGCAGCTGCAGCCGGATCCAGACGGAGATGCCGAGCAGCACGATCGAGAGCAGGAAGGGAATGCGCCAGCCCCAATCGGCGAAGGCCGCCTCGCCCAGCGCCGTGCGGGTGAAGAGGATCACCAGCAGCGAGAGGAACAGGCCCATGGTGGCCGTGGTCTGGATCCAGCTGGTGTAGAAGCCGCGCCGGCCAGGGGGCGAATGCTCGGCCACATAGGTCGCGGCACCGCCGTACTCGCCGCCCAGCGCCAGGCCCTGAAGCAGGCGCAGGACGATGAGGATGACCGCGGCCGTGATGCCGATCTGGTCGGAGGTGGGCAGGATGCCGACGATGAAGGTCGAGGTGCCCATGATCACGATGGTGACGAGGAAGGTGTATTTGCGCCCGACAAGGTCACCCAGGCGGCCGAAGACCAGGGCGCCGAAGGGGCGGACCAGGAAGCCGGCGGCGAAGGCCAGCAGCGCGAAGATGTTGCGCGTGTTCGGGTCGAACTGGCTGAAGAACTTGGCGCCGATGATCACGGCGAGACTGCCATAAAGGTAGAAGTCGTACCATTCGAAGACAGTGCCCAGCGAGGAGGCGAAGATCACCTTCTTCTCGCCGGGGGTCATGGGTCTCGGGCCAGTTGCCCCCACTGCGTGTCCGGACATTCCCTAACCTTTCTTGACGGCCCTTCTGGACCATTTGTCACGCCTTCGGGTGCCAGGGGCCCTCTGGGTCGCTCTTTCCCTTCTGCACGTCTGGGCCGGGCCGGATCAACTTAACGATTAGTGACTTTTGAGTCATGCATTTTGATGGCGTACAATGTCCGGATGCAATCGTCGCCTATAGATATTTATTTGTTTCAGTATGTTATCCTGATCCGCTTCGTCGTTGAGTGATCTTAAGCATTGCTTGGGCGACATATATCGCCTCGATCCGGGCCCCAGGGGCAATCCGGCAATGCGAGCCAGCCGCCGCATCGCGCCTCAGGCGGCGCCATGCCAGAATGCGCGCGCCGAGCGAGGATGGAGCGTCCATGGACCCGATGCGATGGGGCATCCTTCTCACCCGATGGTTCCGCCGACCGCCCTCGCGTCAGCGGCTGATCCTGATGGGCGCGGTCATCGCCCTCTGCCTGATCGTCTTCGCCTTCGAGCGGCTCTACGGCTGGCCGTCCTGGCTCACGGTGAACGGGCGGATGCCGCGCCCGCCCCGGCACCTCTGACGGGTCAGCGCAGCCCCAGCACGTCGTTCATGCCGTAGAGGCCCGGGGCGCGCCCCCGAAGCCAGAGCGCGGCCCGCACGGCGCCCGCCGCATAGGCGCGCCGGTCGAAGCTGCGATGGGTAAGCGCGATGTGCTCGGAGCCGGCGGCGAAGAGCAGCGTGTGCTCGCCCACCACCTGGCCGCCGCGCAGGGCCGCGAAGCCGATCGTGCCGGTCTGGCGCGCGCCGGTATGGCCGTCGCGCCCGCTCTCGCGCCCGGCCTCCTCCAGCGTGGTGCCGCGCCCCTTGGCGACCGCGCGGCCCATGGCGATGGCCGTGCCGGAGGGCGCATCCACCTTCTGGCGATGATGCATCTCCACGATCTCGGCGTCGTACTGCTCGGCGGGCAAGGCGGCCGCGAGCTTCTCGGCCAAGGCCAGAACGAGGTTCACGCCCGTCGCGAAATTCGCGGCATAGACGAGGGGAGCGCGCCGGGCCGCCTCGGCGACGGCGCGTTCCTCGTCCAGCGAAAGGCCCGAGGAGCCGAGCACCAGCCCCTTGCCGAGCTCCGCCGCCAGCGCCGCATGGACCGGCGCCGAATGGGCGTGGGTGAAGTCGATCACCACGTCGCTGGCTTCGAAGAGCGCGCGCGGATCGTCGCTTCGCTTCGTGCCGCCGGCGAGCGTCGCGCCCGCGGCGGCGACCTCCTCGGACAGCAATTGGCCCATGCGGCCGGCGATGCCGGTGATGCCGATGCGGAGGCTCATTTCCGTGTTCCTTCTCGATAAACCGTCATGGGCCGAGGCGGCCCGCGAAGGCAACCCCGCCGCCCGCCGGGACGTTCCACTCCCGAGGCCAATGGAAAGGAACGAGACGATGGACACCATCCGCCAACCGACCACCGCCGACCTCACCGAGGATACGGCCGGCTACATGATCGCCGCCGGCAAGGTGAACGGCGTTTCCGTCTATGGCGCCGACCAGGCGCGCATCGGTCACATTGAGGACCTGATGATCGACAAGCGCGCCGGCACCGTCGAATACGGCGTGCTGAACTTCGGCGGCTTCCTGGGGCTGGGCTCCAAGCACTACGCCGTCCCCTGGCGCATGCTGCGCTACGACAACACGCTCGAAGGCTTCGTGGTGGACAACATCACCAAGGAGCGCCTGGACAAGGCTCCCGTCTACGAGCCGGCCGGCGTCCGCGACTGGTCGATGGTCGACAACTACTGGGGCATCTAGCTCCAACCCTGGCTATGGCCCCGGTCATGGCGGAGCCGCCGCCATGACCGGGGCGCATGTGCGCCCGGAGGCGTCACGGGGCATGAGGGGCTGCGCGGTTATGATACCCCGCGGCCATGAACCGCGTTCTACCCTATGGCGCCCTGGCCATTTCGATCGTCAGCTTCTGCGTCGGGACATCCTTCGCCAAGCAGCTCTTTCCGATGATCGGCGCGGAGGGAACGATCGCCTATCGCGCGGGCTTCTCGGCGGTGATCCTGGTGGCCTTCCTGCGCCCCTGGCGGTCGCGTCTCTCGGGGCGCGACCTGTTGCGGATCATGCGCTACGGCGCAGCGCTCGGCCTGGCGAACCTGTTCTTCTACATGTCCCTGCGGACTATCCCGATCGGATTGGCGATCGCCATCGAATTCCTGGGACCGCTGGTTGTCGCGTTGATCCATTCGCGCAAGCCGGCGCACTTCGCGATGGTCGGATTGGCCCTCGCCGGATTGCTGCTCCTGCTGCCTTCACCCACGGGGCAGAATGCGCTGGACCCCGAGGGCATCGCCTTCGCTGCGGCGGCGGGCGTCGCCTGGGGGCTGTATATCGTCTTCGCCAAGAAGACGGCCCATCTGCCGGGCTATCAGGCCGTCTCGCTGGGGATGGTGACGGCGGCGCTGGTGGTCGTGCCCTTCGGCATCCATGCCGCCGGCGCGACCCTGCTGACCCCGTCCTTGCTGGTGACGGGGCTGGCGGTGGCGCTGGTGTCCAGCGCCATCCCTTACACCTTCGAGATGTTCGCGATCCGGAGCATTCCCGCCAATGTCTTCGGCGTTCTGCTGAGCCTGGAGCCGGTTGTCGGCGCCATCGCCGGCAGGGCGTTGCTCGGCGAGGTGCTGACCAGCCTGCAGTGGCTGGCCATCATCCTCGTCATGATGGCCTCGGTGGGGGTGGTCATCACGACGCGGACGCCGAAACACGGCATGCCGGCGGCCGGCGCTTAGACTAGAGCATCACCCGATCAGACGGAATCGTCTGGTCGGGTAAAGATGTTCGAAAAAACAAAGAGCTCGAGACTTCGAAGTGAGCCCTTGTGAACGAAGAAGGCTCTAGCGCGCCAGCCCGTCCCAGAATTCCTTCACCTTCGCGAAGAAACCCTCATTGTCGGGCGAGTGCTTGCCGCCCTTCTCCGCCTCCACCTCGAAGGCCTCCAGCAGCTCGCGCTGCTTGGGCGAGAGGTTGAGCGGGGTCTCGACGACGACCTGCACATACATGTCGCCGCGCGACGAGCTGCGCAGCACCGAGAACCCCTTGCCCCGCAGGCGGAAGTTGTCGCCCGTCTGCGTTCCGGCCGGGATCTTCACCGCCGAACGCCCGCCATCGATCGAGGGCACTTCCACGCTGGCGCCCAGCGCGGCCTGCGTCATGCGCAGCGGCACGCGGACCATGATATTGGGTCCCTCGCGCTGGAAGATCGGATGCGCCTTCACGCCGATATCGACGTAGAGATCGCCCGCCGGTGCGCCCCTCAGCCCGGCCTCGCCCTCGCCCGTGAGGCGAATGCGGTTGCCGTCCTCGACACCGGCCGGGATGGAGACGCTCAGCGTGCGGTCGCGCTGCACGCGGCCCGCGCCATGGCAGATCTTGCAGGGATTCTTGATGATCTTGCCCGAGCCCGAGCAGGTCGGGCAGGTGCGCTCGATCAGGAAGAAGCCCTGCTGCGCCCGCACCTTGCCCGCGCCACGGCAGGTGCCGCAGGTCTGGGCACTGGCGCTGCCGCCCTCGGCGCCCGAGCCGGTGCAGGCCTCGCACTGGACGGAGGAGGGGACGCGAATCGCCTTCTTCACGCCGGCGAAGGCTTCCTCCAGCGTGATCTCGATTTCCTGGCGCAGATCGGCGCCGCGCCCGCTGTTCTGCCGCCCGCCGCCGCGCCCGCCGAAGCGGCCGAACATCTCCTCGAAGATATCCTCGAAGCCGCCGCCCTGGCCGAAGGGGCTGCCGCCGCCACCGCCGCCGCCCTCGAAGGCGGCATGGCCGTAGCGGTCATAGGCGGCGCGCTTCTCGCCGTCCTTCAGGACCTCATAGGCCTCGCTGACCTCCTTGAACCGCCCCTCGGCCTTGTCGTCGCCGTGGTTGCGGTCGGGGTGATACTGCATCGCGAGCTTGCGATACGCCTTCTTGAGGTCATCCTCGGTCGCCTCGCGGGCGACGCCGAGCACCTCGTAATAGTCGCGCTTGGCCATGTTGCTGCCCTACCCGAAATGAAGAGACGCCCGGACCATTGCTGGTCCGGGCGCGAAATTCTGAAGGATGCCGCTCAGCAGCCTCAGTCCTTCTTCTTCTTCGGATCGACCTCTTCGAATTCGGCGTCGACCACCTTGTCGTCCGGCTTGGACGAACCCGCGGGCCCGGCCTCCGGCTGCGGCGACGCCTGCTCGGTCTTGTACATGGCCTCGCCGATCTTCATCGCGGCCTGGCTGAGCTTCTCGGCCGCGGCATTGATGGCGTCGGCATCGCCGCTCTCCATGGCGATGCGCGCCTCGGTGATCGCGGCCTCGGCCACCGTCCGCTCATCGGCCGGCACCTTGTCGCCGTTCTCGCTGATGGTCTTCTCGGTCGAATGCACCAGGGTATCGAGCTGGTTGCGGGCCTCGACCGCCGCGCGGCGCTTCTTGTCGGAGTCCGCATTCGCCTCGGCGTCGCGCACCATCTTCTCGATGTCGGCGTCCGACAGGCCGGACTTGGCCTGGATCTTGATCTGCGTCTCCTTGCCGGTGGCCTTGTCCTTCGCCTGGACGCTCACGATGCCGTTCGCGTCGATGTCGAAGGTCACTTCCACCTGCGGCACGCCGCGCGGTGCGGGCGGGATGCCCTGGAGGTCGAAGTTGCCCAGCAGCTTGTTGTCCGCCGCCATCTCGCGCTCGCCCTGGAACACCTTGATGGTGACAGCCGTCTGGTTGTCGTCCGCGGTGCTGAAGGTCTGCGACTTCTTGGTGGGGATCGTCGTGTTGCGGTCGATCAGGCGCGTGAACACGCCGCCCAGCGTCTCGATGCCCAGCGAAAGCGGGGTCACGTCGAGCAGCAGGACGTCCTTCACTTCACCCTTGAGCACGCCGCCCTGGATCGCCGCGCCGATGGCCACGACCTCGTCGGGGTTCACGTTGCGGGCGGGGTCCTTGCCGAAGAGGTTCTTCACCGCCTCGATGACCTTGGGCATGCGCGTCATGCCGCCGACGAGGATGACCTCGTCCACTTCGCCCGCCGTCAGGCCGGCATCGGACAGGGCCTTCTTCACCGGCTCCAGCGTGCGCTGGACCAGATCATCGACCAGCGCCTCGAGCTTGGCGCGGGTGAGCTGCATCACGAGGTGCTTGGGGCCCGAGGCATCGGCCGTGATGAAGGGCAGGTTGATCTCGGTCTGCTTCGAGCTGGAGAGCTCGATCTTGGCCTTCTCGCCGGCTTCCTTCAGGCGCTGCAGGGCAAGCTTGTCGCCGCGCAGGTCGATGCCGTTCTCCTTCTTGAACTCGTCGGCCAGGTAGTCGATCACGCGCTGATCGAAATCCTCGCCGCCGAGGAAGGTGTCGCCGTTGGTGGACTTCACCTCGAAGACGCCGTCGCCGATCTCGAGGATCGACACGTCGAAGGTGCCGCCGCCGAGGTCGTAGACCGCGATCGTGCCGGTGTTCTTCTTGTCCATGCCGTAAGCCAGCGCGGCGGCCGTCGGCTCATTGATGATGCGCAGCACCTCGAGGCCCGCGATCGCGCCGGCCTCCTTGGTCGCCTGGCGCTGGGCGTCGTTGAAATAGGCGGGGACGGTGATGACGGCCTGCGTCACCTTCTCGCCGAGATAGGCCTCGGCCGTGTCCTTCATCTTGGTGAGGATGTCCGCGCTGATCTGCTGCGGGGCATACTTCTTGCCGTCGACCTCGACCCAGGCGTCGCCGTTGTCGGCCTTCACGATGTCGAAGGGGGCGAGGCCCTTTTCCTTCTGCACCATGGCGTCGTCGAACTTGCGGCCGATGAGGCGCTTGACGGCGTAGAGGGTGTTGTTCGGGTTCGTGACGGCCTGGCGCTTGGCGCTCTGGCCGACAAGGCGCTCGCCGTTCTTGGCGAAGGCGACCATGGAGGGGGTGGTACGCGTGCCCTCTGCATTCTCGAGAACCTTGACCTCGCCGCCTTCCATGATGGCGACACAAGAATTCGTCGTGCCGAGGTCGATACCGATGACTTTGCTCATTGCCTGCTCCGATGCGGCGGCTTGCTCCGGCCCTGACAGGCACCGGGCACAAGCCCCTGGCAGGTCCGCACCCCATGTGCGGCCCCTTTGTTCCTTGCCCATGTATTGAGCAGAAGGGCTCGGGACAAGATGGGACAGGCGAGTTTCGCACAAGAAGAGCCGGTGTGGCCCGCAAGCCTCTGATCCCTCTGGAAGCTTCCCAGGGTTCAAAATTTATTCGTTTCCCTTGAAGGTAAATCCGCATATGATCCGGCCATGGACGAGATTGACCGGAAGATTGCCATCGCTGTGCAGCAGGATGGCGCGGCAGGCCTCTCCGACCTTGCGAAGGTCTCGGGGCTATCCGTGTCGGCCACCGCCGAACGGGTGAAGCGGCTGGAGGAGCGAGGTGTGATCCGTGGCTGGCACGCCGCGCTGGACCCCGTCGAGGTGGGATGCCCGTTGCTCGCCTTCCTGCGCGTCGCGGTTCGACCGGGACGCGACGACGCCGCCTTCCGCAAGGCCGTCCGCAGGCAGGAGTCGGTCCTGGAATGCCACCAGCTGACCGGCGAGTGGTCCTATCTGGTGAAGCTGCGCGTGGGCGACATCGGCGCGCTCGACGCCCTCCTCGCCGAGGAAATCCGGCCCTTGGCGGGCATCGAGCGGCTCGCGGTCGAGGTCGCGATGGCGACCGTGAAGGAGACCGCGCTGCTGCCCGTCGCGCATCAGCTGGAGGAGGAGACTTAGCCGTCCCTCCCGATTAGGCTCCCCGCAAAAGGCGGGGGACGATTCATGAAAAGCGCGATTTCACGGCGGCTCGCCCTGGCTGGCAGTGGGCTGGCTGGCAGTGGGTTGGCTGGCGCCGAGCAGGCCCAGGTGCCCCTTCGCCTCACTCTGGCGACCGCCACGCCGGGCGGCGGCTTTCCCGCCTATGGCGCGGCCTTCGTGGCCGCCATCGCCGCGGCCGATCCCACCCTGGTCATCGAGCCGCGCAACACCGCCGGCAGCCTTGAGAACGTGCGCCTGCTGCGCGAGGGGAGCGTCGATCTCGCGCTCGTGGCTGGCGAGACGGCGACCGAGGCCATGGCCGCCGGCCAAGGGACCACATTGCTCGCCGCGATGTATGCGCAGCCCGGGCTCTTCGGGCTGAAGGGCGACAGCCCCCTCCGCGCCATCGCCGATCTGCGCGGCAAGCCCATCGCCTGGGGCGCGCGCGGCTCAGGCTTCGTGGTGCTCGCGCGGCAGGTCATGGGCGCGCTCGGCCTGGATATCGAGCGCGACTTCACCGCCGTCCTGCTCGACCGTGCGGGCGACGGGCCCGCGATGGTGATGGACGGGCGCGTGGCCGCGCTCTGGGGCGGCGGCGCGGGCTGGCCGGGCTTTGTCACCCTGGCGGGGCAGGGCGGGCGCTTCCTCGCCCCCGACGAGGCGGAACGCGCACGCATCCTCATGGCTGATCCAAAGCTGCGGCCCATGTCGCTGCCGGCGGGGAGCTATCCCGGGCAGGGCGCGCCCATCGCCTCGGTGGGCACCTGGAGCCTGGTGCTCGCGCGCCCCGGCCTGGACGAGGAGGCCGGCTTCCGCCTCGCCCGTGCCCTGCATGCGGCGCAAGCGGACCTCGCCGCGCGGCTGCCCCAGGCCGTCGAGACCACGGCCGCGAACACGGCCGCCTCCGTGGCCGATCCGGGCCAGATCCATCCCGGCGTGCGGCGCTTCCTGCGCGCGGAAGGCCTGCTCGCGTAGACCTCCGCTTGTCATCATAAGGACCGTCCATGGACATCCGTGACTGCCCCGGCCCCGATCCCCATCCGCGCAAGCCCGCCATGGCCATGCCCGCAGGCGCCTGCGACACGCATTTCCACGTCTTCGACGCCGCCCGCTACCCCTACCAGGCCACGCGCGGCTACACCCCGCCGGACAACGGCATCGACGTGGCCCTCGCCCTGCACGACACGCTCGGCCTCTCGCGCGGGGTCGCCATCCAGGCGAGCGTCCACGGCACCGACAACCGCGCCGTCCTCGATGCCGCCGCCGCCCATCCCGACCGGCTGCGGGCCATCGTCGCCGTCTCCGAGGGCGTGACCGAGGCCGAGATCGCCGCCATGCACGCCCAGGGCGCGCGCGGCATCCGCGTGAACCTGGTGGACCGCGGCGGCATGCCCTTCCGCTCGCTAGACGCGCTGGCGGATGTGGCCGAGGTGCTGCGGCCCTTCGGCTGGCATGTCGAGCTGCTGGTGCATGTGGAGGAGATGGCGGCGGAGCTCCGCAAGATCGCCGAGACCATGCGCCTGCCCCTCTCGGTCGGGCATATCGGCTACACCAAGGTGGCCAAGGGCGGCCTGGCGCATCCCGGCTATCGCGAGTTCCTGGCGATGCTGCGCGACGGGCTGCTCTGGGTGAAGCTGACCGGGCTGTACCGCATCTCCGCCGAGCCGGCCTTTCCCTATGCCGATACGGCGGCGATGGCGCGGGCGGTGATCGAGGCCGCGCCGGACCGCATCCTCTGGGGCAGCGACTGGCCGCATGTCAGCCACTTCCACGGCCTCATGCCCAATGACGGCGACGTGCTGGGGCTGCTCGCGCAATGGGTGCCGGAGGAGGCGGCGCGCACGATGATCCTGCGCGACAACCCGGCGAAGCTTTACGGGTTCTGAGGCCGGCGCTTCCTCGGGCTGATTCCGATCCGGCGCTTCGCCCGATCGGGTGAAGATGCCCGGGAGCCTGTTCGATCGGGAAAACCCTAGCGCACGCAGCGCAGCTGCACATGCGCGCGCACTTCGTCATCGCTGACGAGCGTGCCGCGCGGCAGGGTGCCGGCGAGATAGGTCCCGCGCGACTGAGGTTCCAGCCGGCGCCATTGGTTCACGGCCGCCATCTGCACATTGGGCGCGGTGAAGTTCAGCACGAAGGAGACCGAGCGAGCCGTGCGGTTCTCGAGCGTGACGCTGATCGCCAGCCGTCCTCCGTCATGCGGCGCCGTCAGCGTGCGGGCGATGCCGGCAATCGTCAGGATCTTGGCATCGATGCAGCCCACCTCGGCCGGCAGGCGCCGGTCGGGCTGGGACAGGGCCGATACCGAGGAGGCACCGAGGATCAGGAGTGCCAGGCTGGCGAGGCGGCGCATGGATGGGGGTCCCCAGGAACGGACAGGCTGTTCGATGCCAGAGGCGCCGTCCAGCCCGTTTCGCAACGGATGGGAGGGCCGCAAGCATGGATTTCGCCTTATGGTTGCTCCTGCTTCCTGACGAAAGTGTGAACCACTCTCGTCAGGGATGCGGCAGCGCCGTTATCCGCGCAGCGTGGCGCCCACGGCCTTGGCCGCCGCCGCGACGATCTTGGCCGCCACGGCCTCGATCTCGCCATCCGTCAGCGTCTTGTCGCGCGGCTGCAGCGTCACCTGCACGGCGAGGCTGACCTTGCCCTCCGGCAGGCGATCGCCGGCATAGCGGTCGAAGAGGACCACTTCCGTGATCAGCGTGCGCTCCGCCGCGGAGACGGCGCGCAGCAGCTTCTCGGCGGGCGCGTCGGCGTCCACCAGGAAGGCGAAGTCGCGGCGCAGCGGCTGGAAGGCCGAGAATTCCGGCGCGGATTTCTTGCGGCGCTTGGGCTCGGGAATGGCGTCGAGGAAGATCTCGAAGCCCACCGCGCCGGCCGGCACGTCGAGCGCGGCGCAGAGCCGCGGATGCAGCTGGCCGAACTGCGCCAGCACCACCTTCGGCCCCTGGCGCAACACGCCCGAGCGACCGGGATGGTAATGGCCGGGCGCGTCGGCCGTGACCTGGAGCGCGGCCATCGGCACGCCCAGCGCCTCCAGCACGGCGAGGGCATCGCCCTTGGCATCGAGCGCGTCCACGGGTCGGGCAGCGGCGGCCCAGTTCGCGGGCGAGGCGCCGGCGCGCAGCCCGCAGGCGATGGCGAGCTGCCCGGCCGGCGAGGTGTCGCGATAGCCGCCGCCAACCTCGGCCAGCGCCACGTCCGCGAAGCCGCGCGCGGCGTTCCGCGCGGCCGCCATGGCCAGCGAGGCGAGGGGGGTGGGGCGCATCTGGTCGAGATCCGAGGCGATCGGATTCTCCAGGTGCAGGGCGTCCGGCGTCTCACCGAACATCGCGGCGATGCGCTGCTCCATGAAGCCGTAGGTCACGGAATCCTGCAGGCCGCGCGAGGCCAGCACGCGCCGCGCGAGAACGGAACGCACCTGTTTCGACTCCAGCGAGGGCAGCGGCACGGGCGAGGAGACCGGCAGCGACACCGACGGCACGGCATCCAGCCCGCCGAGGCGCAGCACCTCCTCCACCAGGTCGCATTCGGCCTCGACGGCGGCGCAGCCCTCGGCCGCGATGCGCGCGCGCTCGGGATCGAGCTTCGGGTCCTGGTCGAGCACGATGTGCGCCGCGATGTCGTTGCGCCAGGGCGGCACGGCGACGGTCAGGCGATCGTTGCCGCGCGCCGTGACGGTGAAGCCCAGGCGCTCCAGCCGGCCTTCCGCCTCATGCGGCGGCAGCATCAGCCCGCCGAGGCCCGCCAGACGCTCGAAGCGCAGCGTGGCCTCGCGGCGCCAGAGCGGCTCGGAACCGGCCGCGCTGACGGTCGAGGGCTCGCCGCCGCAGAGCTCGATGATCATGGCCGTGGCGGCGTCCAGCGCCTCGGGCAGCAGCGCCTGGTCGATGCCGCGCTCGTTGCGGGCGCGGGCATCGGTGAAGACATTGTGGCGCCGGCCGCTGAGCGCGATGCGCACGGGGTCGAAGAGCGCGCATTCGATGAAGACCTCGGTGGTCGTCTCGTCGCAGCCCGAAGGCTCGCCGCCGAGGATGCCGCCCAGCGCCTCGGGACCGGCCGCGTCGGCGATGATGCCGTCCTCGTCGGTCAGGGCGTAGGTCTTGCCGTTGAGGCCGATCAGTTCCTCGCCCTCGCGCGCCATGCGCATGGAGAGCGTGGCGCCCTTCACCTTCGCCACGTCGAAGACGTGCAGCGGGCGGCCGAGGGCGAAGGTGAACCAGTTGGTGACGTCCACCAGCGCGGAGATGGGGCGAAGGCCGATCCCCGTCAGGCGGTCCTGCAGCCATTGCGGCGAGGGGCCGTTCTTCACCTTGCGGATCGCGCGGCCGAGCACCCAGGTGCAGGCGCGCGGATCCTCGATGCGCCATTGCAGCGGCGTCTCGTAGACCGAGGCCACCTTGGGCGCGGACCAGGGCTTCAACGTGCCGAGCCCGGCCGCCGCGAGGTCGCGCGCCACGCCACGGATGGCCAGCGCGTCGCCGCGATTGGGCGTCACCTTGATCTCGATGATGGGGTCGTCGAGGCCGGCATAATCCACGTAGCGCGAGCCGATGGTCGCGTCTTCCGGCAGCTCCACGATGCCGGAATGATCGTCGCCGAGGCCCATCTCCCGCTTGGAGAGCATCATGGCCTCGGACTTCACGCCGCGGATCTCGCCGACCTTGAGCGTGACGTCGGTGCCGGGGATGTAGTCGCCGGGCAGGGCGGCCACGCCGACGAGGCCCGTCCGCGCATTGGGCGCGCCGCAGACCACGGAATACTCGCGCCCGTCGCCGATATCCACGCGCAGCTGGCGCAGGCGGTCGGCATTGGGGTGCTGGACGGCCTCGATCACGCGGGCGATGCGGAAGCTGGACAGCGCGGCGGCGGGATTCTCGATGCCTTCGACCTCGATGCCGATGGCGTTGAGGGTCGTGGCGATCTCATCGACGGACGCGCTCGTATCGAGATACTCGCGCAGCCAGGACAATTGGAACTTCATGTCACACGCCCTCGTGCAGCGTGGCGGGGGAAAGCGGGCTCGTGCCGTAATGGCTCAGCCAGCGCGTATCGGCCTCGAAGAAGGGCCGCAGGTCGGCCATGCCGTGCTTCAGCATGGTGATGCGCTCGATGCCCATGCCGAAGGCGAAGCCCTGCCACTCGCGCGCGTCCAACCCGCAATTGGCCAGCACGCGCGGATGCACCATGCCGCTGCCCAGGATCTCCAGCCAGTCGGTGCCGGCGCCGAGCTCGCCGGTCTTCCGGTTCCAGCCGATATCGACCTCCATGGAGGGCTCGGTGAAGGGGAAGTAGCTGCTGCGGAAGCGCACCGGCAGCGTGGCGATGCCGAAGAAGGCGCGCAGGAAGTCGGTCAGGCAGCCCTTGAGGTGGCCCAGCGTGATGCCGCGATCGATCACCAGCCCCTCCACCTGGTGGAACATGGGCGAATGCGTCGCGTCATGGTCCGAGCGATAGGTGCGCCCCGGGGCGATGATGCGGATCGGCGGCTCCTGCCCGATCATGGTGCGGATCTGCAGGGGGCTCGTCTGGGTGCGCAGCACGGTGCGGCGGCCATCGACCATGCCGGGCAGGTAGAAGGTGTCCTGGTCCTGGCGGGCGGGGTGATGGTCGGGGATGTTCAGCGCGGCGAAGTTGTACCAGTCGCCCTCGATATCGGGGCCTTCGACGACCTTGAAACCCATCGAGCCGAAGATGGCCGTGAGCTCCTCGATGGTGCGGTTGATCGGGTGGATGCCGCCCGTCCCGCCGGGTGCCGCGGGGCGCGGCGGCAGGGTCATGTCCAGCTTTTCGGTGGCGAGGCGGGCGTCGAGCGCGGCGGCGTCGAGCACGACGCGGCGGGCCTCGATGGCGGCCTCCAACTGATTCTTCAGCGCGTTCACGGCTCCGCCGCGCTCCTTGCGCTGGTCGGCGGGGATGGCGCCGAGGCCCTTGAGCAGCGCCGTCAGTGCCCCGGATTTGCCCAGCACGCCCACCCGCACGGCATCCAGCGCGCGCAGGTCGGCGGCGGCGGCAAGCTCGGTCTCGGTGCTGGCTGCGAGGGCGGCGAGATCATCGGTCATCGACTGGTCCAATATGAAGAAGGGCCGCCCACGCTTGCGCGTAGCGGCCCTCCGAAACGTCTATCTTAACCCGGTGCCGAAATCAGGCGGCGGGGGCGGCGATCGCTTCCTTGGCCTTCTCCACGACGGCCGCAAACGCTGCGGGCTCCTCGTAGGCGAGGGCGGCGAGGACCTTGCGGTCCATCTCGATGCCGGCGGCCTTCAGGCCGAAGATGAACTGGGAATAGGTCATCCCCTGCTCACGGACGGCGGCGTTGATGCGCTGGATCCACAGGCCACGGAAATCGCGCTTCTTGTTGCGGCGATCGCGATAGGCGTACTGGAGCGCCTTCTCGACGCGCTGCAGGGCCGCGCGGTAGGTGGTGGAGCTGCGCCCCACGTAACCCTTGGCGAGGTCCAGAATCTTCTTGTGACGGGCATGGGCGGTAACGCCGCGCTTAACACGAGCCATATCTTCTCTCCTTCCCGATCTTTACCGGGGCAGCCCGTAGGGCAGCCAGTTCATCACCGTCTTGGCATCCTGCGGTTCGAGAACCTGGGAGCCGCGGTTCTGGCGCTTGGCCTTCTGGCTGCGGGCGGAGAGGCAATGCCGCTTCTTACCGGGGCCGGCCATGACCTTGCCCGTACCGGTGATCTTGAAGCGCTTCTTGGCGCTCGAGGTCGTCTTCATCTTGGACATTCGGGCCCTCCTGTCGGTGGGTTGGTGCCGCCCCTGCTGTCGCACCATGCGACGGAGGCAAGCTTACCCGTCCGGGCTGTCCAGGGCCTCGGTGCGGGAGGCGGGTCTTTAGACGCCTGCCAGGGTGAAGTCCAGGGGGGCAATGTGGGGCAATGTACGGAAGGGCTCCCCCGCATGGCAGGCATTCCGCCATTCTTGTCAGGGCTGGGCGATCGGCGCCATCGGCCCGGCGATGGGGGTCAGCGCCTCGGCCGGCGTCGAGGCAGCGGCCGGAAGCGGGGCCGGAGGCGCCGTGGCCGGTGTCACGGGCGGTGCCGCCGGGGGCGGCGCGATGTTCGTCCCGGCCAGAGGCGGCAACTCCCCGATCGCGGGCGCGGCTGGGGTCAGGTCGGGCAGGGACTCGGGCAAGGGAGCTTCCGGGAGCGGCGCGGTCCCGGAGACGGGCTCTGCCGCCGCGGTCGCGGGAGGAGCTGGGCGCGAGCCCGGCCGGCGCGGCGTGGACGCCGTGCGAGGGGCCGGGTCGGTCTGGCTGTCGGTATAGTCGGGCACGATGCGGGCCTGCGCGCCCGAGATCACCAGCACGCGGGTGCCGAGCGGGATGGGCTCCGCGTCGCGCTGGGTGACCGAGATCAGCTCGTCGTTATTCTTGCGGACGATATATTCGATGGCGTTGGTATTGGCCGAGGTACGCTCGGCCGCATTGCCGACCAGGCCGCCCACCAGCGCCCCGCCGACGGCGCCGAGCGCGGTGCTGACCGAATTGCCGGCCACCGCCGCCCCGCCGATGGCGCCGCCTGCCGCGGCGCCCGCCGTTGCGCCGGTGGAGCCATCCGCCGCGACCGACACCCGCCGCGAGCCGGCGATGACGCCCTGCTGCACGGGATTGGCCTGCTGGACCGCGCGGGCGGCATATTCATCGGCGGAATAGGTCGGTGCACAGCCCGCGAGGACGGCGACAAGAAGGAGGGGAGCTGTGCGTCTCATGCGCGGGAGTTAGGACGCCCGCCCCTTCGCCTCAACCCTTATCATCGCCTATATGCCCTGTATGAAGCTTCCGTTCCGCAAGATGCATGGCCTGGGCAATGATTTCGTCGTGCTGGACGCGCGCGCGACATCATTGAAGCTGAGCGACGACGCCGTGCGCCTGATCGGCGACCGCCATCGCGGCGTCGGCTTCGACCAGCTCGTGACTTTGGAGCCTGCCCAGGACGCGGATGTCTTCATCCGCTTCCACAATTCGGACGGCTCCGAGGCCGGGGCCTGCGGCAATGGGACGCGCTGCGCCGCCTCGCTGATCCTGGCCGAGACGGGCAGGACGCATATCGCCATCCGCACCGCCGCCGGCCAGCTCGCCGCCGACCTCCTGCCCGACGGCACGGTCCGCATCGACATGGGCCCGCCGCGCCTGGAGTGGCGCGAGGTGCCGCTCGCCCGCGAGATGGACACGCTGCATGTGCCGATGACGGCCAAGGGCGTGGCGGACGCGGCCTGCTGCTCCATGGGCAATCCGCACGCGACCTTCTTCGTCGAGGACCTCGAGGCGCTGGACATTCCGGCCATCGGGCCGGGGCTGGAGAACCACGCCTTGCTGCCCGAGCGCGGCAATATCGGCTTCGCGCAGATCCTCTCGCGCACCCACATGCGCCTGGTGGTCTGGGAGCGCGGCGCGGGGCTGACCCTGGCCTGCGGCTCGGGCGCCTGCGCGGCGGTGGTGAATGCCCGCCGGCGCGGACTGGTGGAGGCCCGCTGCGCCGTGACGGTGCCGGGCGGCGGCGACCTCATCATCGAGCAGCGTGCGGACGGACATGTATTGATGAGCGGCCCGGTCGCGACGTCCTTCATGGGCGAACTGGATCTGTGATCCCGTCCGGTCGCCAAAGGGCTGGGGGCGCGGCGGCGTGAATCGGCCGGGCGAACATGCCGCCGAGACGCTGACCTTCGGCTGCCGGCTCAACATCGCCGAGAGCGAGACCATGCGCGCCCTCGCCGCACGCGCCGGTTTCGCCGATGCCCTCATCGTCAACACCTGTGCCGTGACCGGCGAGGCCGAGGCCCAGGCGCGCCAGGCCATCCGCCGCGCGGCTCGCGAACAGCCCGGCCGCCCCATCCTGGTCACCGGCTGCGCCGCGCAGATCGCGCCGGCCGCCTGGGCGGAGCTGCCCGGCGTGGTCCGCGTCATCGGCAATGGCCAGAAGCTGGACCCCGCGGCCTGGTCCGCGCCCGTGGTGCCCATCCGCCGCGACATGCCGATGGGCCTCGCGGCCGGCGGCGGGACGCGCGCCTTCCTCGCCGTCCAGCAGGGCTGCGACCACGCCTGCACCTTCTGCATCATCCCCCAGGGGCGTGGACCGGCGCGGGCCATGCCCGTCGCCGAGGCCGTCGCCGCCGTGCGTGACCTCGCCACCCGCCATGCCGAGGTGGTGCTGACCGGGGTGGACCTCGCCAGCCACCCGGAGCTCGCCGCGCTGATCCGCGCCGTCCTGCGCGAGGTGCCGGAACTGCCGCGCCTGCGCCTGTCCTCGCTGGACCCGGCCGCGCTGGACGAGGACTTCTGGGCTGTCTTCGCCGAGGAGGCGCGGCTGATGCCGCATCTGCATCTCTCGGCCCAGCATGGCCATGACCTGATCCTCAAGCGCATGAAGCGCCGCCATTCCCGTGCCGACCTGCTGCAACTCTTCACCCGTGCTCGCGCGTTACGTCCGGACGTGGCGCTGGGGGCTGACCTCATCGCCGGTTTCCCAACCGAGACGGAGGAGCAGCTTTGCGCGATGACCGATCTGGTGGCGGAGGCGAAACTCGCCTTCCTGCACGTCTTTCCCTATTCCGCCCGCGCCGGCACGCCCGCGGCCCGCATGCCGCAACTGCCGATGCCGCTCCGCCGCGAGCGGGCCGCGCGGCTGCGCCTGGCGGGCGATGCCGAGCGCGCGCGCTTCCTCGCCTCCCGCATCGGGGAGGTCGAGGAGGTGCTGATGGAGGCCGACGGCATTGGGCATACCCCGCATTTCGCGCCCGTCCGGCTGGCGGGCGCCGCGCGCGGCCGGCTGCTGCGCGCCCGTATCACGGCCTCCGACGGCCGCATGCTCACCGCCGAGGAGGCAGCCTGATGGCGTTGCGCGATCTTTGGGGAAAACTCACCGGCAAGACCGCCGAGAACCGGGCGAGCGACATCCCCCCGCCCTCGACGCCGGAGATCATCCCCCCGGTGCAGGAGCCGCCGGCCGAGCCGGTGCCCCCGCCCGAGCTGCCGCCCCGCGAGCCGGAACCGGTGCGCGAGCCGCCGACGCCGGAAATCCCGCCCGAGCCAATCCGCGAGCCGGAGATCCCCGATCCGGCCCGCTCGGAAGCCGTGGAAGCGGCGCCGGAAGAAGCCCCCAAGGTGGGCTTTTTCGCCCGGCTGAAGGCGGGGCTGTCGCGCTCCACGGCCAAGCTCACCGACGCCATCGGCACCGTCTTCCTCAAGCGCAAGCTGGACGATGCGGCGCTGGAGGAGCTGGAGGAGATGCTGATCGCCGCCGATCTGGGCGTCTCGGCCGCCGGCCGCGTGGTCGAGAGCTTCCGGCGCACGAAGTTCGGCCGCGAGGTCACGGACGAGGAGGTGAAGACGGCCCTGGCGGATGAGATCGCCGCCATCCTCGCCCCCGTCGCCCGGCCCCTGGTCATCGAGCCGCGCCATGCGCCGCATGTCGTGCTGGTCGTCGGCGTGAACGGCACCGGCAAGACCACCACCATCGCCAAGCTGGCCGAGCAGTATCGCGCCGACGGGCTGAAGGTCTGGATGGTCGCGGGCGATACCTTCCGCGCCGCCGCCGTCGAGCAGCTCCAGATCTGGGGCGAGCGGACCGGCGCGCATGTCGTGGCCCCGGCCAAGATGGGCGCCGACGCCGCCGGCCTCGCCTTCGACGGGCTGAAGGGCGCGAAGGAGGCGGGCATCGACGTCCTCCTCGTCGACACCGCCGGGCGGCTGCACAACAAGACCGCCCTGATGGAGGAACTGCGCAAGGTCGTGCGCGTGCTCAAGCGCGGCGACGAGGCCGTGCCGCATTCGACGATCCTCGTGCTGGACGCGACCACGGGCCAGAACGCCGTCAGCCAGGTGAAGGTCTTCAAGGAGATGGTGAACATCACCGGCCTGGTGGTGACCAAGCTCGACGGCTCGGCCAAGGGCGGCGTGGTGGTGGCCCTGGCCCAGGAATTCAGCCTGCCGGTCCATGCCGTGGGCGTGGGCGAGAAGGCCGCCGATCTTCGGCCTTTCGAGGCGAGGGATTTCGCGCGTAGCCTCGTCGGCCTGGAGGGCTGACCTCCCAAGGGGAAGGCGTTGGGGAATATCTGGGCCGAAATCGGCCTCGCGATTGCCGCGCTCGCCCTCCTGATCCTGCTGGTTCCACGACGCTGGCTGGGGCGGACGATCCTGCTCTGGCTGGTCTCGCCGCTGATCGTCTATGTGGCGGTCATCCTATGGGAAAGCATCACGCTGCCCACCCGCTACGGGCTGGGCAATGCCGTCTATGGCTTCATGCTCATCAGCTCGATCCTGGCTTTGCCCTGGCTGATCGGCAGCGCGCTGGGCCTCGCGATCGGCTTCGGGCTGCGGCGGCTCCTGCGCCGGGAGCCGCCGCAGCCCCGCCACCATCGGCCGTGCCGCAGCCGCCCCCGATCCTGCGCGTCTCGCCGGACGGTACGATCCGCGTGGAGGTCGAGGCCGTGGAATGGGGGAGTTCGCGATGGGTCTATTCCCCGCGCGTGATCGACGTCCCGACCGGGCGTGTCGTGCTGGACCTCTGGAACACCGATTGGGACGCGACCATCGACTTCCCCGGCCCGCGCCGCGTCGGCTTCGACTTCCGGCGCTATCACGAGGGCGGCGCCCTCTCAGCCGAGCTCGACCTGGAGCGCGGAACCTATCGGGTGGTCTCCGAGCACGGCCATGAGGGCCCAAGGCCCGAGGCGCCGCTTTCGGGGATCGTCGCCGGGCTGGAGGAATCCGCGCGCCGCACGGTCGCGGCGAGCGGCTGGACGGCACAGCCGGCGATCATTCCCCCCAACCCATGGGCGGCCTGGCGGATGGGACTGGTGATCTTCGTCGGGGCCTTCGTCGCGATCGGCACGGGCGCCTATCTGACCGAGCGCTATAAGGCCGCGCAGCGCAAGCCGGCGGTCCTCGACACGGTGCCCCACCTGGAGCTTCCGCCGATCCGCCGTTGAGGGCTGGTCGTTCCCATTTCCTCGCGGCAAGCTCGCGCGGAACGCCCTTGGGAAGGAACGACATGCTCGAAATCGAGAAGCCCGCCGACATGGCGAACTGGGTCGGCAAGAAGCTCGGCACCAGCGAGTGGTTCACCGTCGACCAGAAGACCATCGACCTCTTCGCCGAGGCCACGGGCGATCACCAGTGGATCCATATCGACGTCGAACGCGCGAAGAAGGAAATGCCCGGCGGCAAGACCATCGCCCACGGCTTCCTCACGCTCTCGCTGCTGCCGCGCATGGGGCCGATGATCTACACGATCAAGAACAAGTCGCGCGGCATCAACTACGGCACCAACAAGGTGCGCTTCACGGCGATGGTGCCCTCGGGCTCACGCGTGCGGCTGCATTCCACGCTGAAGGCCTGCGACCCCATCCAGGGCGGCGTGCGCCTGACCGTGGAGAACGAGATGGAGCTGGAGGGCAGCCCGCGCCCCTGCCTCGTCGCCGAGACGCTCAGCCAGGTTTACGACTGAGCGCTACCGGCCGGCGCCGCTGAAGAAGCCGGTCGGCGGAATGTTCGGATTGGCGGCGGGCACCGCCGCCGGCATCGGCCGGACCGGGCTCGCGATCGGCGCCAGCGCGGAACTGGCGGACGGCAGCGCCTGAGGGCTGGGCAGCGCGGCGCCATAGCCGGTCCCGGCGGCCGGGGCGGCGGGCGGCAGCACGATCGGCGGAAGCGCGTCGCTGACCGGCGCGCGCGCGGCGACGGGCTGGGCCATGGGCTGCGCGGCCACGGGCTGCGGCACGGCCGCCTGCTCGATGGGCGTGAAGGGCCCGTTATCGGCCGGGAAACGACGCGCGGGGACGGCGACCGGGGCGGGGAAGCTTGCGCCGCGCGGATTGAAGAGCGGCGAGGTTGCGACCGGCGGCAGGGCCTGCGGCTCCTGCGCGACCGGATCGGGCCGGGCGAAGCGCGAGGGATAGGCCGAGGCCACCGGCATCGGATCGAGCGCCGTGGTCGGCTCGGCCGCGGGGGCGATGCGGCGCGTGCGGCGGCGGGCGGGAGCCGCCAAGGGGGCGGTCTCCGCGGCGGGCGGGACATAGGCGTCGGTCGCGCTGGCGCGGCGCGTCACGCGGCGGCGGCGCGGCGCCTCGCTGGTCGTGACGACCGGCGTGGCGGCGGCGGCCAGGAGCGGGTCGACCCCGCCGGCGCGCCCGACGCCATAGGGCGCGATGCAGCGGAACTGAAGCTGGTAGAGGCTGGAGCCGACCCGGCTGTCCTGCGCGACGAACTGCCGCCCATTGGCCGCGCAGAAGTCCCGCGCCTCGGTCAGGCCGCGTTCGACGGCGCGCGAGCCGCTCAGCCCGCTGGTCTCGAGAACGAAGACGTCGCCCCCCTCGGAGCGGATGCCCTGATTGGCGGCGCAGGCGCCCAGCAATCCCGTCAGGACGGCCAAAGGGACTAACAGAGGGGCTGCGCGCATCTTGTCTCTCTTTTGTCTCAACGTGTCGGAAAGCTTAACGCGGGTGCCGGGGATCCGCCATGCACCATCGGTGGCACGCGCCTGGACTTGCGCAACCATTGCGTCAGGGTGTCGCGAGGATCACACAAATCAGGAAGGTCAGCCGGATGCTCACGGGAAGCTGCCTTTGGGGGGCCGTCGCCTATGAGGTGGACGCGCCGCCCGGGCCCATCGTCCACTGCCATTGCCGGACCTGCCGCAAGGCGCATGGCGCGGCCTTCTCCAGCGTGATGGCGGTTCCGCGCGAGGCCTTCCGCTGGCTGCGCGGCGAGGCCGATCTCGGCGAGTTCGAATCCTCGCCGGGGAAGTTCCGCCGGTTCTGCCGCAATTGCGGCTCCCAGGTCTTCGCCGAGCGGCCGGCGCGAAGCCAGATCCTTCTGCGCCTGGGTTGCCTCGATACACCGGTGACGATGCGGGCCGAGGGCCACATCTGGCGGTCCGACGCGGCCTCCTGGTACGATCCCAAGCAGATACTGCCGGAGGCGTCCGAAGCTTCCTTCAAATAGTACATAAGTCCAAGAAACCGAGGAACGAACCCATGAAGCGTCGCGCCCTGCTGGCTGCCCCCGCGCTGCTCGCCCCCGCCCTGGCTTCTGCGCAGGACGCCTGGCCGAACCGGCCCGTCACCATGCTGGTGCCCTGGGCGCCCGGCGGCTCGAACGACATCGTGGCGCGGCTGCTCGCGCCCGGCTTCGAGGCCCGCACCGGTCAGCCCTTCCTGATCGACAACAAGCCCGGCGGCGGCGGTTCGGTCGGCATGGGGCAGGCGATGCGGGCGCGGCCGGACGGCAACCTGCTCTTCGTCTCCTCCGCCTCCAACCACGTCTTCTATCCGCTGATCTCGGGCGATCTCGGCTATGACGTGCGCGAGGCCTTCCATGGCATGGCGATGTGGGTGGACGTGCCCAATGTGGTCGCGGTGCACCCCTCCGTGCCGGCGACCAACGTGGCCGAGCTGATCGCCCATATCCGCACGCTGCCGGGCGGGATGAGCTTCGGCTCCTCGGGCGTGGGGTCGTCCAACCATCTGGCGGGCGAGCTCTTCCGCCTGCGCACCGGGCTGGACATGACGCATGTGCCCTATCGCGGCGGCGGGCCGGTCCTGGCCGACCTGATCGGCGGCACCATCAAGCTCGGCTTCATGAACCTGCCGACCGTGATTCCGCCGGCCGAGGCGGGCCGGGTCCGCATCATCGCCGTCTGCACCGGCCAGCGCGTGAGCCTGCGGCCCAACCTGCCGACCGTGGCCGAGGGCGGGGTGCCCGATTACGCGGTGCGCTCCTGGACCGGGCTCTTCGCGCCGAAGAACACGCCGGATGCGATCGTCCAGAAGATGTCGCAGATCTCGAAGGAGGCCTTGGACACGCCGCAGATGCGCACGCGCCTCGCCGATCTCGGCAGCGAGCCCATTTGGATGGATGCGGCGACGACCGACCGCTTCGTGCGCGAGGAATACGACCGCTGGACGCCGGTGGTGCGCGCGGCGGCCGTGAAGATCGAATAGGGGCGAGGGGGCTTTCGCCCCCTCGCTGGCGCATCAGCCCATGCGCGACCAGAGCTGGCTCGACAGCGTGCCCAGCCGGTCCTCGATGGCGACCATGGCATCGACCACCAGGTCCTCGCGCCAGCGGCGGCCGAGGATCTGCACGCTGACCGGCTTCGGTCCCTCGGGGAACTCGGCGAGGCGCGCGGGCATGTTGCCGGCCGGCAGGCCAAGGTAGTTGCCGACCGTGGACCAATGCGCCTGGCCGATGGTCTCGCGCAGGCCCTCGGGGCCCTCCGCGTCGCGGCCCGGCGCGTAGAAGGGCAGCGGGTGGAAGGGCGAGAGGAAGAGCGGATACTCCTCCATCAGTACCGACCACTGGCGCGCATAGAAGGTGCGCTTGGCCAGCAGCTCCATCAGCTTGGTCATCTCCACCCGCGGCGAGCGGCGGTAATTCTCCTCGAAGACGGCGACGATGGCGGGCGAGCCGTATTTCGCGACGTCCTCGGCCATCAGGGCGAAGCTCTCGGTCATCAGCGCGCTGCGGCCGTCGAACTGGATCTCGCGCAGGGAGGGTGCCGTCACCTCCTCCACGACGTAGCCCGCCTCCTCCAGCGCGGCCTTCGCGGCAAGCACGCCCTTCTCCACCTCGGGGTGCAGGGGCAGGTCGGGTGCTTCCAGGCTGAAGCCGACCTTGAGGGGGCCTTCCAGCGCCGGGCCGCGCCAGGGCAGGGGCACGTGGAAGGGGTCGCGCGCATCGGGGGCGATCATCGTGGGCATGGACAGGTGCAGGTCGCGCGCCGAGCGGGCGAGCAGCCCCTGCGCCGACATCTGCTGCGCCAGCATGCCGCGCTCGGCCCCCGCCGAGGGGTTGTAGACCGGGATGCGGCCCATGCCCGGCTTCACCGTCACCACGCCATTGCCGGCGGCCGGGAAGCGCAGCGAGCCGCCGATGTCGTTGCCATGCGCCAGCGCGCCGATGCCCGCCGCCACGGCCGAGCCGGCGCCGCCCGAGGAGCCGCCGGCGCTGAGATGCTTGCCCCAGGGATTCCAGGTGCGGCCGAAGAGCGGGTTGTCCGTGTCGCAGCGGCGCGAGAACTCCGGCACGTTGGTCCGGCCGATCACGACCGCGCCCGCATCGAGCAGGTTCTTCACCAGCGGCGCGTCGTCCGGCGCGACGAGATCCTTCAGCGCGACCACGCCGTTGGAGCTCGCCTCGCCCTTCTGGTCGATGTTGATCTTGATGGTCACGGGCACGCCGTGCAGCGGCCCCTTGGGTCCGGTGGCGGCGTCCAGCGCGGCGGCGCGCTCGAGCGCGCTGGCCGAGAGGTCCGTCACGACGGCGTTGAGGCCCGGATTGACCGCGTGCATGCGCTCGACCGAGGAGCGGACGGCTTCGACCGCGCTGATCTCGCCGGACTGGATCCGGCTGCTGAGTTCGGTGGCGGAAAGCTGCCAGAGCGGAGTGGATGCCATGAAGGTCAACGGCCCTTGAAGGAGTGAGGGGCGCATTCTTGATACAGACCGGCGGCCCCGTAAACGGACCGCATCGAAGCCGCGCGCGGACGGGTTGAATCAATGGGATTCGCGGAGCAGCATCCGGTCCCATGAAGCTCCCCGCCCATCACCGTTACGCGCACAGCGCGATCCCCAGCCGGCCGACCTATGAGTGGCCCGGCGGCAAGCGTCTCGCGCTGCTGGTCGTCAACAATATCGAGCACTTCGCCTTCCGGGCGGGCATGGGCTCGGACAGCACGGGGCTCAACCCCGTGCAGAACCAGCGCAGCTACGCCTGGCGCGACTACGGCAACCGCGTGGGCCTGTGGAACCTGCTCGACACGCTGGACGAGCTCGGCATTCCCTCCGCGCACAACATCAACAGCGCGGCGCTCGAAGCCTGCCCCGAGATCGGCCCGGCGCTGCGGGCACGGGGCGACGAGTTCATCGGCCATGGCCGCAGCAATTCCGAGCGGCAGGACATCCTCTGGGAGGAGGACGAGCGCAGGCTCATCGTCGAAAGCCGCGACATCCTGGCGCAGCATGCCGGCAAGCCGCCGCTGGGCTGGCTCGGTCCTTATATCGCCCAGAGCAACGTCACGCTCGACCTGCTGCGGGAAGCGGGCTTCGCCTATGTGATGGACTGGCCGGCGGACGACCAGCCCTTCTGGATGACGACGCGGGCCGGCCCCATCCTCTCCGTCCCCTATTCGGTCGAGATCAACGATAGCCCGGCGCTCATCGCCCGCCAGCACAGCGCGCGCGAATTCGCCGAGATGATCATCGACCAGTTCGACGAATTGCTGCGCCAGTCCGAGAAGCGGCCTTTGGTGTGCAGCGTGGTGCTGCATCCCTTCATCCTGGGCCAGCCGCATCGCCTCAAGGCCTTCCGCCAGGCGCTGCGCCACATCATGGCGCATCGGGACCAGCTCTGGGTCACGCGCCCGGGCGAGCTGGCGGAATATGTGGCGGGCCTGCCGCGCGGCATCGTGCCGGGTTCCGAGGTATGAGCCACCCGCGCGACTTCGAGGGCTATGGCCGCAACCCGCCCGATCCGCGCTGGCCGGGCGGGGCGAAGCTGGCGCTCAACTTCGTCATCAACCACGAGGAGGGCGGCGAGGAGAGCGTGCCCGACGGCGATCCGCGCACGGAAAACGCGCTCACCGAGGGCAGTTCGGCGCCGGTCAAGGGCCGCGACCTCGGCGCCGAGAGCATGTTCCAATATGGCAGCCGCGTGGGCTTCTGGCGGCTGCACCGCCTCTTCACCGAGCGCGACCTGCCCTGCACGGTCTTCGCCGTCGCCCGCTCGCTGGAGCGCACGCCCCAGGCCGTCGCGGCCATGCGCGAGGCGGGGTGGGACTTCTGCGGCCATGGCTGGAAGTGGGAGATGCATATCGGCATGGAGGAGGCGGTCGAGCGCCAGCGCATCGCCGACGCCACCGCCATCATCACCCGCGTCACCGGCGCGGCGCCGCTGGGCTGGTACACCCGCTACGCGCCCTCGCTGAACACGCGCCGGCTGCTGGCCGAGGCCGGCTACCTCTATGACAGCGACGCCTATGACGACGAGCTGCCCTATTGGGCGGATCTCGACGGCAGGCCCCGCCTCGTCCTGCCCTACAACCTCGCGCATAACGACATCCGCTTCCAGCGCGCGGCGCTGACGGCGGGCGAGGAGTTCTTCCAGTACATCAAGGGCGCGGTGGAGCTGATGCTGGCCGAGCCGGGCGGGCGCATGCTCAGCGTCGGGCTGCACAACCGCATCATCGGCTATCCCGGCCGGGCGGCGGGGCTGGCGAAGCTGCTCGACTGGGTGAAGAACCAGCCGCAGGTCTGGGTGTGCCGGCGCGGGGATATCGCGCGGCACTGGATCGCCAACCACCCGCCGTGACGGCGAGGGGGATGCGTCCCCTCTCAATTTCGCGCGCACCGTCTGGCGCGTAATCGTCCAGACGTTACAGTCCCGCGCCATGAGCACCATCGCCCAACGCGCCCTTTGCCTCGATGATTTCGAGGCGCTGTCCCGCAGCCGCCTGCCGCGCCCGATCTTCGGCTATATCTCGGGCGCCACGGAGCGAAACGCGGCGCTGGAGGACAGCGCCAAGGCCTATTCGGAATTCCACTTCCTCCCGCGCGTGCTCCGCGACGTCTCGCCGCGCAGCTTCAAGCGCAAGGTCTTCGGCCAGGAATGGAGCGCGCCCTTCGGCATCGCGCCCATGGGAATGGCGGCACTGGTCGCCTATCGCGGCGACGTCGCTTTGGCCCTGGCCGCCAAGGCGGCGAATGTTCCTTATATTCTCTCCGGCTCCTCGCTGATCCGCATGGAGGAGGTGATCGCGGCCAATCCCGACGCCTGGTTCCAGGCCTATCTCCCCGGCAATTCCTCCCGCGTCGAGGCGCTGGTGGACCGGGTGGCCGCCGCGGGCTTCGGCACGCTGCTGGTGACGGTGGACACCGCCGTGCTGCCGAGCCGCGAGAACAACGTGCGTAACGGCTTCTCCACGCCGCTCAAGCCCTCGCTGCGCCTGGCCTGGGACGGGATGCTGCATCCGCGCTGGACCTTCGGGTCCTTCCTCTACACCTGGTACAAGCACGGCATGCCGCATTTCGAGAACAGCTTCGCCGAACGCGGCGCGCCGATTCTCGCGAGCAACGTGCTGCGCGACTTCACCGCCCGCGACCATCTGAACTGGGAGCACCTGGCGCTGATCCGCAAGCGCTGGCCGGGCCATCTGGTCGTGAAGGGGGTGATGCATCCCGACGACGCGCGCCGCGCCGAGGCCGAGGGCGCGGACGGCATCGTCGTCAGCAACCATGGCGGCCGCCAGCTCGACGGCACGGCCGGCACGCTGCGCGTCCTGCCCGAGATCGCGGCGGCCTCCGGCCAGATGACGGTGATGCTGGATGGTGGCATCCGGCGCGGCACGGATGTGCTGAAGGCCCTCGCGCTGGGGGCGCATTTCTGCTTCGTCGGCCGGCCGATGCTCTACGCGGCCTCGGTCGCGCAGGAGGAGGGCATCAGCCACGCCATCGGGCTGATGAAGGGCGAGCTGGACCGCGACATGGCGCTGCTCGGCGTGAACACGCTGGACGAACTCGGCCCGCAGGTTCTGCTGCGGACCAGCGGCGTCGGCTGAAAATTACGCATCCGGGCCGCGCGGACGCTGCCCGGATGCGTTGCGGCTAGGCGGCTGGCCGCGTGAAGGCCTGCCGCGCGAAGAGGCGCCAATTCGCGCCCTGCTTCTTCCAGACCTGCAGGATGCCGATCCGCACCGGTGTCACGCGCCCGCCGCCCGTGGTGTTGCCCGTGAAGTTGTGGCGGACGATCGCGTCGTCCCCTACGACCACGATGGTCTGGTCGCTGATGTTGATCTCGCCGAAGGGATTGCCGCGCCCGACCAGATTGCCCACGAACTGCTCCTTGTTCTCGATGCGCCCGGCTGAATGGCCGTAGCTCAGCGAGTCATGGGCGAGCGCCTCCAGCGCGGCGCGGTCGGGGGTGAGCATGGCCCGGGTCAGCGCCTCGACGGCGTGGGCGACGGCCCGGTCGTCGGCGGTCTGGGCGAAGGCCGCGGGGGCGATGGCGGGCAGGGCGGCGGCAACGGCCGTGGCGGCCCCGAGCGCGGCCATATGGCGACGGTTCATCTTCATTTTAGGTCCTCCCTGGCCGGAGGTTCCCGGCCAGGGGGCAGGCTAGCACGCCGAAGCGGGCTTCGGCATCAACGGTCGGGATGCTCGTAGAGGACCCGGGCCACGAGGCCCGCGATCAGCGCGCCCGCGATCGGCGCCACCCAGAACAGCCAGAGCTGGCTGACATATTCTCCGCCCGCGAAGAGCGCCGGCGCCGTGCTGCGCGCGGGATTCACCGAGGTGTTGGTGATCGGGATCGAGATCAGGTGGATCAGCGTCAGCGCCAGGCCGATGGGAATGCCCGCGAAGCCGACGGCCGCGCCCTTCGAGGTGGTACCGGTGATGATCATCAGGAAGATGAAGGTCAGGATCAGCTCGGCCAGGAAGCAGGCCGCCATGCTGTACTTGCCCGGGCTGAGCGCGTCATAGCCATTGGAGGCGAAGCCGCCCGGGATCCAGTCCGGCTTGCCCGAGGCGATCGCCCAGAGAGCCGCGGCGGCGACGAGGCCGCCCACCACCTGTGCGATGATATAGGGGACGACATGCCCGTTGTGGCAGCGGCCCGCGGCCCAGAGGCCCAGCGTGACGGCCGGATTGAAATGCCCGCCGGAAATATGGCCGACCGCATAGGCCATCGTCAGCACGGTCAGGCCGAAAGCGAAGGACACGCCGAGGAAGCCGATCCCGAGCTGGGGGAAGGCGGCGGAAAAGACGGCGGCGCCGCAGCCTCCAAAGACCAGCCAGAAGGTTCCGATGAATTCGGCCATAAGCCGTCGCTGGATTGTGATTTCCATTATTTTGCCACTCCCTTTCCCTAAGGTAAATTCAGAAGAATTCAACAATCAGGTAAGTAACGTCCTATCGGTAGGTCATTTCCTATGCCGAGGGAAGGAAAATTCCGATCGTGGGATGGTGGGCTGGGGAGGGCCTACCGCGCCGCGCCGCAACGACCTAAACAGGGCCCATGCGCTACGTATCAACCCGTGGAGAAGCCGCCCCGCGCGGCTTCGAGGATGTCCTGCTCGCCGGCCTCGCCGAGGATGGTGGGCTCTTCATGCCGGAATCCTGGCCGGCTCTGACGCCCGAGGAATGGCGGTCGCTGCGCGGCCTGCCCTATCCCGAGCTCGCCGCCCGGCTGATCCATCGCTTCGTGGGCGACGCCCTGACGCTGGACGAGCTGCGGACCCTGACCGGCGAGGCCTATGCCGGCTTCCGCCATCCGGCCGTGGTGCCGCTGGTGCAGATCGGCACCAATGAATTCGCGATGGAGCTCTTCCACGGCCCGACGCTCGCCTTCAAGGACATGGCGCTGCAGCTGCTCGGCCGCCTCTTCGACCATGTCCTGGCCAAGCGCGGCGAGCGCATCACCATCGTCGGCGCCACCAGCGGCGATACGGGCAGCGCGGCCATCGAGGCCTGCCGCGACCGCGCGGCGGTGGACATCGTGATCCTCCACCCCGAGGGCCGCACCAGCGAGGTGCAGCGCCGGCAGATGACGACGGTGCTCTCGCCCAATGTGGCCAATATCGCCATCCAGGGCAGCTTCGACGACTGCCAGGACCTGGTGAAGGCCATGTTCGTGGACGCGCCCTTCCGCGGCGAGATGCGGCTGGCGGCGGTGAATTCCATCAACTGGGCCCGCATCGCGGCGCAGATCCCCTATTACGCCTATGCCGCGCTGAACCTCGGCGCGCCGGATCGCGAGGTGGCCGTCTCCGTGCCCACCGGCAATTTCGGCAATGTGCTGGCGGCCTGGGCGGCGAAGCAGATGGGCTTGCCCATCGCGAAGTTCGTGATCGGCGCGAACCGCAACGACATCCTGGCGCGCTTCCTCGCCGCCAACGACATGACGGCCCGGCCGGTGGAGCCCTCGCTCTCGCCCTCGATGGACATCCAGGTCAGCAGCAATTTCGAACGCCTGCTCTTCGAGCTGCTGGGCCGCGATCCCGCCGCCACCGCCGCGCAGATGACGGCCTTCCGCGCCACCGGCCGCATGCCCGTCCCCGACGCGGCCTGGCGCGAGGCGACGAAGCTCTTCACCGGCTTCACGCTGGACGATGCCGGCACCCTGGCCGAGATCGCGCATCTGTATCGCGAGGTGGGCTATCTGGCCGATCCGCACACCGCGGTCGCGACCGCCGGGGCCCGCGCCCTGCTGTTCGACGCCCGGATGCCCGTCATCATCGCGGCCACCGCGCATCCCGCGAAATTCCCCGACGCGGTCGAGCGCGCCACGGGCATCCGCCCGCCCTTGCCGCCGGCCCTGGCCGATCTCTATGCGCGGGAGGAGCGCTTCACCGTGCTGCCGAACGCCCTGGCCGATGTCGAGGCGCAGGTGCGTGCCCATGCGCGGCGGAACACCGCCGAGGCCTGAGCCGACGCCTTATCGCAGAGCGCCGGTGGGCAGGCCCGCCGGCGCCCGCGTGGCCGGCGGACGGATCCGCCGCGCCAGCCGGTGCGCCGGCATCTCGACCCAGCGGCACATCAGCGCCGCCGCCGGGAAGGACAGCGCCACGGCGATCAGCGCGGCCACCTCCGGCACGTCCTGCTCGCGCAGCAGGTGCGTCGCCGCCGCCAGCAACGGCATGTGGACCAGATAGAGGCTGAAGGACACGCGTCCCAGCCAGACCAGCGACGGCCGCCGCATCTCCCGCGCGAAGGGGCCGTCCCGCTGCGCCAGCAGGATCAGCAGCACCGAGGCCAGGATCACGCCGTAGTCATGCGCCGCCATGGCCATGACCAGCACCGCGATGCCTGCCGCGAGCGCCTGGCCGCGGTCCAGCCGGGGCACGCGGCCGAGCGCCAGCGCGGCCCCGGCCGCGAAGGCCGGCAGGAAACCCGCCGTTGCCGCGAAGGTCTTCAGCAGGCTGCTGCCCAGGGCCACGTCGCCCTCGGGCATGCCCGCCAGCCGCGCGATGGCCGCGCCCACCAGCGCCACTGCCATCAGCATCGCCAGCCGGCCGCGGAAGACCAGCACGAAGGGCAGCAGCAGGCTGATCCGCCATTCGTGCACGAGGCTCCAGAGCACGGGATTGAGCTGGTAGCCGTTGCCCGAGCTCAGCAGCAGGGCCTGTTCGGTGAAGCCCTTCCAGCTCCACATCCTCGACCACGTCGCGGCGCCGACGAGGCCCGGCGTCTCGGCCGGCAACGGTCCCTCCCAGAGCATCAGTTGCAGCCCCGCCGAGAGCACCAGCGAGGCGAGAACCGGCAGGCCCAGCCGCAATGCGCGCTGGCTTGCGTAATGCGCCCAGCCGGGGGCGCTCAGCACGCTGCCGGGGCGCGCGGCCTCCTGCGCGATCAGTGCGCGGGAGAGGACGAAGCCGCTGAGAACGAAGAAGAAGATGACCGCCGGCCGGCCCTTCCCGATGAGGCGAAGCGGCGTGGCATCCAAGGTCCAATGCAGCCACCCCGGCAGATCCGGAAGGGAGAGGTAGGCGTGGTGCAGAACCACGATGAGGGCCGCGATGCCGCGCAGGGAATCGAGCTCGATCAGGCGTGGAGAACGTGTCGACATGAAACCCTGATCCGACCGGCCCAAGGCATGAGGGCGATGCCTTTGCGACGCAAATGGGGCGCGGTCCTCGGGGGCAGCCACGCGGAAAGGGACGGCCGCCGATGGCCCGCCGTCCCGTTGTGCAACAGCGAAGACGGGCCGGGGTTGCGCCATTGCCGCATCGGGAAGGTTGAAACGCCGGGGCGCGGCACCCGATATCAGAGGGGCAGGCCACGCCACGCCCAAGGTTTCGGCCCGGGCCGAAGCGGGCTAGGAATGACCCGAGCCTGACCAGTCAGAAAGCCCCCCTCCCGATATGACCGATTCCGTCCGCGTCACGCGCCTCCCCAGCGGCCTCCTCGTCGTCAGCGACACTATGCCGCGGGTCGAGACCGTCTCCATCGGCGCCTATGTCCATGCCGGCACGCGCAACGAGACGGCGGTGGAGAACGGCGCCTCGCACTTCCTCGAGCACATGGCCTTCAAGGGCACGGCGCGGCGGGACGCGGCGGCGATCGCGCGCGAGATCGAGGATGTGGGCGGTCAGATCAACGCGTACACGGCGCGCGAGCAGACGGCCTATTACTGCAAGGTCCTCAAGGAGGACACGGGGCTGGCGGCCGACATCATCGGCGACATCCTCTGCCACTCCACCCTCATCCCCGAGGAGCTGGAGCGCGAGCGCGGCGTGATCCTCCAGGAGATCGGCCAGGCGAACGACACGCCCGACGACATCGTCTTCGATCACTTCCAGCACGCCTGCTACCCGGACCAGGCGATGGGCCGCCCCACGCTGGGCACGGAAGAGATCATCGAGAAGATGCCGCGCGACGTGCTGTCCAACTACATGACGCGCCATTACGGCCCCTCGCGCATGGTGGTCGCGGCCGCCGGAGCGGTGGAGCACGAGCAGCTGCTCTCACTGGTGAACCAGCACTTCGGCGACCTGCCGACCGTGACGCCGCATGAGCCGGAAGCCGCGAACTACACCGGCGGCGAATATCGCGAGGAGCGCGACCTGGACCAGGTCCATATCGTGCTCGGCTTCCCCTCCGCGACCTATACCGATCGAGACCATTATCCGACGCAGCTGCTCTCCACCCTGCTGGGCGGGGGCATGTCCTCGCGCCTCTTCCAGGAGATCCGCGAGAAGCGCGGGCTGGTCTATTCGATCTATTCCTTCGCGAGCCCCTATCACGACACGGGCGTCTTCGCGCTCTACGCCGGCACGGGCGAGGACCAGGTGGCCGAGCTGGTCCCCGTCGCGGTCGAGGAGCTGCGCCGCGTGCAGCTCGACGTCACGGTGGACGAGCTGAACCGCGCCAAGGCCCAGCTGCGCGCTTCGCTGCTGATGTCGCTGGAGAGCACCGGCAGCCGCTGCGAGCAGATCGCCCGGCAGCTGCAGGTGCATGGCCGCGTGATCCCGGTCGAGGAGACCAAGGCGCGCATCGCGGAGGTGACGGTGGACGACATCCAGCGCGCGGCGGTGCGGCTCTTCAAGGGCCGTCCGACGCTGGCCACGCTGGGGCCGATCGGCAAGGTGCCGACGCTGGCCGATATCGCCGAGAAGCTCGCGGCATGAGCGATCACGATACGCTCGCTGCGCTGCTCGACGCGGCGCGGAAGGCCGGCGCGGAGCAGGCGGATGCGCTGCTGGTGCATTCGGCCTCGCTGGCCGTTCAGCGCCGGCTCGGCCAGATCGAGCAGCTGGAGCGCTCGGAGAGCACCGATATCGGGCTGCGCGTCTTCCTCGGCAACCGGATGGCCATCGTCAGCGGCACGGACGCCTCGCTCTCGGGCTTCGCGGCCCTGGCCGAGCGCGCCGTCGCCATGGCGCAGGTCGTGCCCGAGGACGGCTACGCCACGCTGCTGGACGCGCCCGAGCCGATCGATGCCGGCCCGCTCGACCTCGCCGATGAGGCCGAGCCCGATGCCGATGCCCTGCTCGCCCGCGCGGCGGTCGCGGAGGAGGCGGCGCTGGGCGTCCAGGGCGTGACCAATAGCGAGGGCGGCTCGGCCGGATGGTCGCGCGGCTCGCGCGCGCTGGCCACCTCGCGCGGCTTCTTCGGCAGCTACACGCGCTCGTCGCATTCCGTCTCCGCCACGGCCCTCGCCGGCGAGGGCACGGGCATGCAGCGCGACTACGACTATTCCAGCGCGGCCTTTCTCACCGATCTCGAGGATGCCGCCGCCATCGGCCGCCGCGCCGGCGAGCAGGCCGTGGCCCGCCTCAACCCGACGCGGCCGAAGAGCACGATGCTCAGCGTCATCTATCATCCGCGCGTGGCGAATTCGCTGCTGGGCCACCTGATCGGCGCCATCAACGGCGCCTCCATCGCGCGCGGCACCTCCTTCCTCAAGGACGCGTTGGGCCAGCAGATCCTGCCCACGACCATGTCGGTGACGGACGACCCGCTGCGTCCGCGCGGCATGCGCTCGCGTCCCTTCGACGGCGAGGGCCAGCGCGGCCAGCGCCGGGCGCTGGTCGAGAACGGCGTGCTCACCACCTGGCTGCTCGACGGCCGCAGCGCGAAGCAGCTGGGCATGACCACCACCGGCCACGCCGGGCGCGGCACGGGCGGCCCGCCGGGCCCCTCGCCGACGAATCTCTGGCTGCAGCCGGGCACGCTCTCGCCCGAGGCGCTGATGGCCGATATCCGCGAGGGGCTCTACATCACCGAGCTCATCGGCATGGGCGTGAACGGCATCACGGGCGATTACTCGCGCGGCGCGGCCGGCTTCATGATCCGCGACGGCCAGCTCGCCGAGCCGGTCAGCGAGATCACCATCGCCGGCAAGCTGCCCGAGATGTTCCTCGCCATGACCGCGGCGGACGATCTCGTCTACAAGCGCGGCACGGACGCGCCCAGCATCCGCATCGACGGGATGACCCTCGCCGGGTCATGATCCCCGGATGGACAACACGCGCGTCACGCTGATCGTGGGGGCGACGGGTGCGGCGGCGAGCCGCATCCTGGAGCGAGGCAGGGCCCAGCCGGGCCAGACGTTGGTCGGGCTCTCCCGACGCAGGCCGCCCGGTGAGGAGGCCTGGATCGCCGCCGATCTGGAGGACGCGCCGCGCCTGGCTGAGGCTCTGGCCACGCGGCCCGACATCTCCCGCATCGTCTATGCCTCGCGCGCGCCGCATGGCGAGACGGGCGTGGAGGACGTGCCCGGCAACCTCCGCATGCTGCGCAACCTCGTGGATGCGGCCGAGGCCAGTCTGCCGCGCCTCGCGCATGTCCATCTCATCCACGGGGCGAAGTGGTACGGGATGCATCTGGGCGCCTATCGCACGCCCTCGCGCGAGGACGATCCGCGTCATCCGCCGCCGAATTTCTACTACGACCAGCAGGACTTCATCGCCGAACGGCAGCGCGGCAAGGCCTGGGTCTGGTCCACAAGCCGGCCGAACTTCGTGCTCGACGTCGCACCCGGCCGCGCGCGGAACATGGTCTCGACCCTGGGCGCCTATGCCGCCCTCTGCCGCGAGCTGGACGAGCCCTTCGACTTCCCCGGCACGCCCGACACCTGGGGCGCGCTGCACGAAGTGACCGACGCGACCTTCCTCGCCGAGGGCGTGCTCTGGATGCTCGGCGAGCCGCGCTGCGCCAATCGCGCCTTCAACATGACCAATGGCGACGCCTTCCGCTGGTGCGACCTCTGGCCCTTCCTGGCCGCGCAATTCGGCTGCCGGCCGGGGGGCGTGAACGTCCGCTCCATGACCTTATGGAGCGCGGGCAAGGAGGCCGTCTGGGAGCGGATCCGCGCGCGGCACGGCCTCGCCCTGCCGCTGGACCAGGTCGCGAGCTGGGCGTTCTTCGACTTCTTCATGGGCATGGATTACGACGTGCTCTGCTCCATGACCGCCGCGCGCGAGGCCGGTTTCCAGGGCTTCGTGAACAGCTGGACCATGTTCTCCGGCCAGATCGAGGGCTATCGCGCGGCCGGAATCCTGCCGCCGCGCTGAAACCCTTGCGGCGGATCCGATCCTGGGGATGATCTCCAAGAGATAATCGGCCCCGTAGAGGGCCAGCTGGGAGAACGACCATGATCGCCGACAACGCCCGGATGGCGGCCAGCCGTCGCACCCTCATGCTGGGCGGCACGGGCCTGGCCACCGCCGCCATCTGGCCCGCCGGGCGCGCCCTGGCCCAGGTCTCCGACAACATGGTGAAGATCGGCGTGCTCGACGACATGTCGGGCGTCTTCGCCGATCAGCAGGGCATGGGCGACGTGGTCTCCGCCCGCATGGCCATCGAGGATTTCGGCGGGCGCGTGCTGAACGCGCCGATCGAGCTCGTCTATGGCGACCTGCAGAACCGCCCCGATATCGGCATGGGCATCGCCAGGCGGTGGTTTGACCAGGAGCGCGTGGACGCCATCTTCGGCATCGGCAATTCCGCCGTGGCGCTCGCCGTGCAGCAGCTCACGCGCGAGAAGAACAAGATCAACGTCACTGTTGCCGCCGGCACCACCGATCTCACGGGCACGGGCTGCACGCCCAATGGCCTGCACTGGACTTACGACAACTACGCCCTCGCCCGCGGGACGGTTTCGGCCATGATGGCCGAGGGCAAGCGCAAGTGGTACTTCCTCACCTCCGACTACGCCTTTGGCCATTCACTGGAGGCCAATGGCGCCGCCGTCGTGCGCGCCTTGGGCGGCGAGGTGGTGGGCTCCACCCGCGCGCCGCTGAACGAGAGCGACTTCTCCGCGCATCTGCTGCGGGCCGCGCAATCGGGCGCGCAGGTGCTGGGCCTCGCGGTCGCGGGCACCGACCTCATCAACGCGGTGAAGCAGATGGGCGAGTTCGGGCTGATTCGGCGCGGGATGCAGCCGGCCGCGCTGCTCTGCCTGCTCACCAATGTCCGCGCGATCGGGCTGGAGACGGCGCAGGGCCTCGTCTTCACCGAGGCCTATTACTGGGATCAGAACGAGCAGACGCGCGCCTTCTCGACGCGCTTCGCCCGTATCCACGGCCGCCCGCCCACCATGTTCCAGGCCAGCATGTGGGGCGCCGTCACGCATTACCTGAACGCGGTGAAGGCCGCCGGCACCGATGCCACCCCGGCCGTGATGGCGAAGATGCGCGAGACGCCGATCAACGACTTCATGACGCGCAACGGGCGCATCCGCGAGGACGGCCGCATCATCCGCGACATGTACCTCATGCGCGCCAAGGCGCCCGCGCAGTCGCGCGGCGAATGGGATCTTCTGGACGTGGTGAAGACCATTCCCGGCGACGAGGCCTACCGCCCCGCGGCCGAAAGCGAATGCCCGCTGCTGCGGCCGCGATAGAGCGCGGTCCGCCCCCTCAGGGGGCGGCTGGTTGGCAAGCGATGGGGCCGCTCCACATGATGACCTGAACACTGTGGAGGCCCCATCCCATGAGCGACACCGAATACGTTCCGCCCCAGGTCTGGACCTGGAACAAGGCCAGCGGCGGGCGCTTCGCCAATATCAACCGCCCGATCGCCGGCCCGACGCATGACAAGGCGCTGCCGGTCGGCGAGCATCCGCTCCAGCTCTATTCGCTGGGCACGCCGAACGGCGTGAAGGTGACGGTGATGCTCGAGGAGCTGCTGGCCCTGGGCAAGACCGGCGCGGAATACGACGCCTGGCTGATCCGCATCGGCGAGGGCGACCAGTTCGGCAGCGGCTTCGTCGACGTGAATCCGAACTCCAAGATCCCGGCGCTGCTGGACCGCAGCAACGCCACGCCGGTCCGCGTCTTCGAATCCGGGGCGATCCTGCTCTACCTCGCCGAGAAGTTCGGGGCCTTCGTGCCGACCGATCCGGCGGCGCGCGCGGAATGCCTCTCCTGGCTCTTCTGGCAGATGGGCAGCGCGCCCTATCTCGGCGGCGGCTTCGGGCATTTCTACGCCTATGCGCCGACCAAGCAGGAATATCCGATCGACCGCTTCGCCATGGAAGTGAAGCGCCAGCTCGACGTGCTGGACCGCCGGCTGGGCGAGTCCGAGTTCATCGCGGGCCCCGACTACACCATCGCCGACATGGCGATCTGGCCCTGGTATGGCGGGCTGGTGAAGGGCTGGAGCTACGGCGAGGCGGCGACCTTCCTGGACGCGCAGAGCTACAAGAACGTGAACCGCTGGGCCGACCAGATCCACGCGCGTCCGGCTGTGCAGCGCGGACGGATGGTCAATCGCGTCCAGGGCGATCCGGCGATGCAGCTGCATGAGCGCCACAATGCCAGCGACTTCGAGACGAAGACGCAGGACAAGCTGGCGCCGGCCTCGTAGCCAGCGCAGTGGGGGGATCGCCGGCTCGCGCCGGGCGATCCCCCGCCGTGTCCTACTCCGCGGGCGCCAGCGCCATCCGCCGCCCGCGCCGCATTTCCTGCGCGAGCGACATCAGCACCGCCGCACCCATCAGCGCCGCCGCGATCATGAAGACCCCATGCGGCTCGCCGTTGTCCAGCAGCCAGCCGAAGCCCAGCGGCCCCACAATGCCGCCCACGCTGAAGCCGGTGCTCACCAGCCCGAAGGTCGCTCCGGCCTGGCCCGGAGGCGCCGCCGCGCGGACCATCATGTCGCGCGAGGGCATGATGAGGCCGGACAGGAAGCCCGAGGTTCCCATCACGACGGTCAGCGCCACGGGCGCGAGGTCGCCGAGGCCCGCGACGAGGATCAGTAGCGCGGCCGCGCCCAGCCCTACCGCGGCGACGAGGCCGTGCCGCTTGGTGCGGTCCGCCACATGGCCGCCGGCCAGGACGCCGATCGCGCTCAGGGCCAGCCAGGCCGTCAGGGCGACATTGCCCGCCGTCAGCGAGAGGCCGTGCGCCGCTTCCCAGGAGGAGACGGCAAAGCCCTGGATGGCGGTGTTGCCGAAGGCGATGAAGGCGAAGAAGACCAGCAGGGAAAGCACGGCGGCGTTCAGTAGGCGCGGGCCGTCCTTGGCCGCGCCCTTGGGCCGGCGCGCGGCCGGCCTCTCGTCCAGCGCCTCGCGCAGCAGAGGGATCGCGGCCAGCGTGCCCACCAGCCCGACCAGGATCAACGCGGCGGCCACGCCGGCGACGCTGGCCACGCCGAGCATCACGAAGGGCGCCGCGGCGCCGCCGGCATAGCCCGCGAAGGTGTGCAGCGAGAAGGCGCGGCCGACATGCTCGTCGTCGATCGCGCTGCCCAGGATGGCGTAATCCGCCGGGTGGTAGACGCTGTTCGCGAGGCCCGCGAGCGCCGCGCCCGCCAGCAGCCAGGAGTAGGTGCCGCCCAGCCCCGCCATCACGAAGGCGGCGCCGCCCAGCAGCAGCCCCGCCACCAGCGTGCGCCTGGCGCCCACCCGGTCCACCAGCAGGCCCATCGGCGCCTGGGTGAAGAAGGTGACCAGGTTCAGCAGCGTGAGGGCGAAGCCGAGCTCCAGGAAGGAGACGCCCATCGTGTCGCGCAGCAGCGGGAAGAGCGGCGGCAGCGCCAGGATGTGCAGGTGGCTGACGAAATGCGCGCCGGAGACGGAGACGAGAATTCTCCTCTCCTCGCGTGAGAAGCTGGAAGACATGATCTCAATGCGCCTCCGCCCAGGAAGCGCCGTGACCCACCTCGACCAGCAGGGGAACCCGCAGTTCGGCGACGCCTTCCATGACCTTCTTGATCGTGGCTCCGGCGGCGTCGATCTCGGCCTCCGGCACCTCGAAGACCAGTTCGTCATGCACCTGGAGGAGCATGCGGGTCTTGAGCCCCGCCTCGCGCAGCGCGCCCGGCGTGCGCACCATGGCGCGCTTGATGATCTCGGCGGCGCCGCCCTGGAAGGGAGCGTTGATCGCCTGGCGCTCGGCCCCCGCGCGGCGCACGGGATCCTTGGACGCGATGTCCTGGATCCACAGCCGCCGCCCGAAGGGCGAGAGCACATAGCCCTTCTGCCGCGCCTCGTCCTTGAGGCGCTCCATCTCGTTGCGGATGCCCGGATACTGCGCGAAATAGGCGTCGATGATGGCCTTCGCCTCGCCCGAGGGGATGCCCAGGCGCCCGCCCAGGCCGAAGGCGCTCATGCCGTAGATGATGCCGAAATTGATGGTCTTGGCGCGGCGGCGCGCTTCCTTGTCGACGTTCTTCGGGTCGAGATGGAAGATCTCCGCGGCCGTGCGGCTGTGGATGTCCTCGCCCTGCTCGAAGGCCTCGCGCAGGCTCGGCACCTCGGCGAGATGGGCGAGCAGCCGCAGCTCGATCTGCGAGTAGTCCGCGCTCATCACCACATGGCCGGGCTCGGCCACGAAGGCGCGGCGGATCTTCATCCCCTCCTCGTTGCGGATGGGGATGTTTTGAAGGTTCGGCTCGGTGGAGGCCAGGCGGCCCGTGCTCGTCGAGGCCAGGGAATAATCCGTGTGCACGCGCCCGTCCGCGGCGATCTGCGCGGTGAGCCCCTCCACATAGGTGGATTTCAGCTTGGAGAGCTGACGATGCTGCAGCACCACGCGCGGCAGTTCCGCGCCGCGCGCGGCGAGGTCCTCCAGCACGGAGGCGTCGGTCGAATAGGCGCCGGTCTTGCCCTTCTTGCCGCCCTTCAGCCCCATCTCGTCGAAGAGGACTTCGCCGAGCTGCTTGGGGCTGCCGACATTGAAGGTGCGGCCGGCGATGCGGTGGCACTCGGCCTCCAGCACGACCAGGCGCTCGCCGAAATCGGTGCCGATGCGCTTGAGCTCGACGCCGTCCACCTTCACGCCGGCCTGCTCCATGGCGGCCAGGACGGGAATCATCCGCCGCTCCACCTGCTCGTAGAGCGCGAGCGCGCGAACCTCGCGCAGGCGGGGCCTGAGCGTCTGCCACAGCCGCAGCGTGACGTCGGCATCCTCGGCGGCATAGGCGGTCGCGCGGTCGAGCGGCACGTGCTGGAAGGAAATGCGCGCGCGGCCGGTGCCGGTCACCTCGTCGAAGCTCATCGGCTTGTGCTGGAGATGGAGCTGCGAGAGCTCGTCCATGCCATGCCCATGCGCGCCGGCCTCCAGCGCGTAGGAGATCATCATCGTGTCGTCGAAGGGCGAGACCGCGATGCCGCCATTCGCCGGATTGGCGAGGACCTCCATGTCGTATTTCGCGTTGTGCAGCACCTTGAGGACGGCGGGGTCCTCCAGCAGCGGACGCAGGGCCGCGATCACCTCGTCCTGCGGAAGCTGCTTCGGCGTCTCGACCAGCAGGTCCGGGCTCGCATGGCGCAGCGGAATGTAGCAGGCGCGGCCGGGCGCGACGGCGAGGCAGAGGCCGACCAGCTCGGCGGCCAGGGCGTCCAGGCTGGTGGTCTCGGTGTCGAGCCCGATTACCCCGGCCGCCTGGGCCTCGGCGATCCAGGCCTGGAGCTCGGCCATTTCGCTGATGCAGTGGTAGCCGCCGAAGGGGGTCGCCAGCGGGTCGGCCGGCGCCTCGCTCACGGCGGCTGGCAGGACGGGGCGCGGCCGGTTCGGCGGCCCGCCGTCGCCCAGGCCCACCCCGAGGCGGGCCATGAGGCCGCGGAAATTGTTCTCGGCGAGGAAGGCGCCCAGGCGCACCGGCTCCGGCGAGCGGGCGACCAGCGCCTCGATCGGCAAGGGCAGGGGGCAGTCGCAATCCAGCGTGACGAGGCGCAGCGAGATGCGGGCCTGCTCGGCATGGGTCAGCAGCAGCTCGCGCCGCTTGGGCTGCTTGATCTCGCCGGCGCGGGCCAGCAGCGTCTCCAGGTCGCCATATTCGGTGAGCAGGGTCGCGGCGGTCTTCACGCCGATGCCGGGCACGCCGGGCACGTTGTCAGTGGCATCGCCGGCCAGGGCCTGCACCTCGGCGACCTTGTTCGGCGGCACGCCGAACTTCTCCATCACCTCGGCCTCGCGGATGGGCTTCTGCTTGATCGGGTCGAGCATGATGACGCGCTCGCGGATGAGCTGCATCAGGTCCTTGTCGGAGGAGACGATGGTGACGCGCCCGCCCTCGGCCTCGAAGGCCTTGGCGTAGCAGGCGATCAGGTCGTCGGCCTCGAAGCCGGCGAGCTCCACCTGCGCGACGCCGAAGGCCTCGGTCGCCTCGCGGATGAGCGCGAATTGCGGGACCAGGTCCTCGGGGGGCTCGGGGCGGTGGGCCTTGTAGGCGGGGTAGATGTCGCTGCGGAAGGTCTTGCGCGCCGTGTCGAACACCACCGCGATATGCGAGGAGCTGTTCTGGTTCAGGAAGCGCTCGAGGATCTGCGCGAAGCCGAAGACGGCGTTCACCGGCGTGCCGTCGGGGCGCGTCATCGGCGGCAGGGCGTGATAGGCGCGGAAGATATAGCCGCTGCCGTCGATGAGGATGAGATGCGGATCGCCCGGCGGCGGGGCCTTGGGCGCCGCCGCGGGGATCACCGAGCCTTCAATGGTGTCCATCATCTCCGGCACCTTCCTTCAGGCGAAAGGTCCTGGAGCAATAGGGGCAGGTGACCTGGGTCGCCTCGATGCGGAGATAGACGAGGGGGTGGCCCAGCGTGCCGCCGCCGCCGTCGCAACCGATCTTGCGGGACTCGACCAGGATCACGTCCTCGGGCGTCACGCCGGGGGTGAGGTGGGGGGCGTAGCCGGTCATCTGCGGGTCGCGCATGCGAAACCTTCATCCTTGCCGCGTGGTTGGCCCAACATAAGCTGTCACCTCCTGATGGACCAGACGCATGCACGCCCATATGCCCGAAGCATGAAGCTGCTCACTGCCCTGCTCCTTGCCCTGATCTCGCTCGGGGCCTGCGCCCCCGTGGTCGTTCCGGCCGGACCGCCGATCCGCGAGGCGGCCATCGAACCCTTCGTGGCGCCGCCCATGCCCTGGCATCCCTGGCCGGCCTATGCCCTGGCGCCCTCGCCGCCGCGGCCGGAGCCCTCGGGGCCCAGGCCGGAATCCTCGCTGGTCATGCCGGACGGGACGCATCTGCCGCTGCGGGTCTGGCGGCCGGAAGGCGCGCCGCGCTTCGTGGTGGTGGCGCTGCACGGGCTCACCGACCATGGCGGCAACTTCCTGCTGGAGGGCGGACCGCTGCTCACCGCCGGCGGGGCCGTCGTCTATGCCTATGACCAGCGCGGCTTCGGCTGGAACCGCGCGCGAGGCTACTGGCCCGGCAGCGACGCGCTGATCGCCGATGCGCGCGAGGCGATCCGCCTCCTCCGCGCCCGGCACCCGGGCGTGCCGGTCTTCCTGCTCGGCGAGAGCATGGGCGGCGCGGTCGCCCTAGCGGCTGGCCCGACCGATGTCGATGGCGTGATCCTCACCTCGCCGGGCATCTGGGGCGGGCCCTATCTGTCGAAGTTCCTGCGGGGGCTGCTCTGGGGCGCGTCGCATGCGCTGGGGCCGCTCGCCATGCCGTCCGGCGCGGCGGGCATCACGGCCAGCGACAACATGGAGGCGCTGCGCCGCTTCTCGAGCGACCCGCTGGTCCTGCACAATGTGCGCCTGGACATGGTGGCAGGTATCGTGGAGCTGATGGACCGCGCCGTGGCCGCCCTGCCGCATTGCTGCGGCGACGTGCCGGTCCTGCTCATGGCTGGCGGCAAGGATGAGGTGGTGCCCACGCGCATCGCCCGGCGGGCCCTGCGCGACGCGCAATTTCCGCGCGTGGCCTTCTATCCCGAGGGCTGGCACCTGCTGCTGCGGGATTCGATCCGCGCGGAGATCGCCCGGGACATCCTGGCCTTCCTGGCCGATCCGCGGACGCCGATTCCGGCGGAGACGGACCGGCAGGCCGCGACTGGATCGCCGGCACGCCGCCCTGAAACGGAAAACGGCCGGTGGATCGACTCCACACGGCCGTCGTTTTGAAGCGGGACGGGCCTCAGTTGCTGCTCTGCGGCACGATCTGCGAGGGATCGCGGGCGAGGCTCGGCGCCTGGGTCCGGAAGACCTGGCGGGTTTCGTAGCTCGTCGTCGAGTCCGGGCCGCCGGTCACGAAGGCATCGGCGCTGCCGACGACATTGGCCGAGGGCGCGTCATAGGCGACGTGGGGGTTGCTGCCTTCGCCGATGAAGTGGGGGTTGGACTGCGCGACCGCGAGGGTCGAGAGGCCCGAGAAAGCGGCGGCGAGGAGGAGGTTGCGGATCATGGAAACTGTTCCCGTTTAGAAGGCGGGGCGGTCTGGATTGGCCGTCTCGTGTAGATACATATAACCAGGGTGGTGTATCTGCACCAATGCTCGATCCGGATGGCGGCCATTCGCTGGCGTGATGTATCCCCGGATGGCTCTCGGGGCGGGCGGCCAGGCGGGAATTTCCAATGTCGAGGATTTTCTCCAAAAATAGATGCATTTCCTGACGTTACTTTTTGCTCCTGAAATCATTCCCTGATCTGGCGGCTCACGATCCCGCGACTCAGACGGGGATCATCCTATGCGGCAAAGCAATGTTTCTGGGCCGAATGCGCCCTTCTTCGCACAGGCCCGCCCCATGTCGCACTTCGGTGAGGAAGACACGGGCCGGAGAGGGCGAGGCGCCTGACGCCGTCGCGCCCGGGATCCTGGGAAACAGCAAGCCCGAAGAGGGCGAGGCCAAGGGCGAAGGCTGGGCCGTGATGCGCTCGCTGATGCTGCTGATCGGCGGGATGGTCGTCCTCAGCTATCTGATCTTCGCGCTTTAGGACCGGCGGGTCAGCCCGGCTTCTCGGGCCAGTCGTGCTAGGGGTAGCGGCCGCGCATGTCCTTGCGGACATCGGCCCAGCCCGCGCCCCAGAAGGACGCCGCTAGATCCGCCGTGATGGCGATCGGCCGCCCCGCCGGCGGACAGCAGCGCCACCTGCAGGCGGATGCGCCCCTCCGCGAGCGGCGGCATCCCGCCCATCCCGTAGAGATGCTGCGCCCGCGCCTCCAGCGTCGGGATCTCCCCCGCGTAATCCACGCCGGCGCTGCGCCCCTGCGGCAGCTCGATCCGCGCGGGGAGCGCGGCGTCGAGCCGGCGGCGCAGGTCGTGCGGCAGCAGCATCTGGCCGATGTTCAGCGACTTCAGCTCCGAGAGCTTCGTCATCCCCGCGCAATAGGGCGCGAGCCAGTCCTTTGCCGTCGCGGCCAAAGCGGCGTCGGACATGTCGGGCCAGGGCGCGCCCTCCAGCGCATGCATGCGCGCGATGCGGGTGCGCAGCTGCTTGGCGCCTTCGCTCCAGTCGAGGTCGCGGAAGGCGCGCGTCGGCGGCGGCCTCGGCCAGCGCCTCGGCCATCAGCGAGGGATCGACGCCGGCCAGCGGCGTCTCCTCCAGCACCAGCGGGCCGAACATCACGCGTTTGCGCGCCAGCACGGCCGCCCGCGCGTGCGTCGAAGCTCGCGCCCTCCACCGTGCGGAAGCGCTCCGGGAAGCGCGCCCTCCAGCGTGGCGCGGGAGATGGGCGCGGCCATGCGGATGCGCGCCTCGGTGCCCTTCAGCTCCAGATCGGCCACGCAGAGCAGCGTCTGCTTGGCCAGCGGATCGGCGACCGAAAGCCGCGCGCCCTGGCCCGAGGCCATGCGGAAGGCGCCATCCATCGTGCCGCGCTTGAGCGCGATGCGGTCGGGGAAGCCCGCGGCCAGCAGCGCGCCGGCATCGCCCTCCGGCGGCTCGTTGCCGTGCACGCCCAGGCGGCGGCGATGCAGCGCGGCGGAACGGCGGATGGCGCGGAGGGCGATGGCGTCGCTCTCGGAATGGCCGTGGCCGTGCAGCACGTCCAGGCGCAGCGTGATGTCGGCCGGCGGTTCGCGCCCGCGCAGGGGATCGCGCTCCTCCAGCAAAGCGGCGAGGTCGGCGGCCAGCGCGGCCTCGCCCTCATTCTCCACGGCGCTCATCATGCGGGCGAGGCGCGCGATGCGTGCCCATGCGCGCCATGCGCTTGCCCATGGTGGTGATGCGGCCCTGGTCGTCCAGCGCGTCGAGGTTCTTCAGCAGCGCGCGCGCGGCGGCCAGCTGGCCCCTCGGGCGGCGGGTCGAGGAAGGGCAGGGAGCCCGGATCGGCGCCCCAGGAGGCGCAAGTCGAGCACCAGCCCTGAGAGCTCCGCCTCCAGCATCTCGGGCCGGTCCTGCAGCGGCATGCCGCGATGGACGGCCTCGCTCCAGAGCCGAACGGCCACGCCCGGCTCGGTCCGGCCGGCGCGGCCCGCGCGCTGCTCGGCGGCGGCGCGGCTGATGCGGACGGTGACCAGGCGCGTGAGGCCCGTCGCGCCGTCGAGGCGCGGCGTGCGCCGGTAGCCGCCATCGACCACGATGCGCACGCCCGGCACGGTCAGCGAGGTCTCGGCGATGCTGGTGGCCAGCACCACGCGGCGGCGCGGGCCGATGTTCAGCGCCTTGTCCTGCTCGGTGGGCGAGAGCTCGCCATGCAGGGGCATCACGTCGGCATCCAGGCCCGACAGGCGCTCGGCCGTGCGGCGGATCTCGCCCCAACCAGGGAGGAAGGCCAGCACGTCGCCCGGCTCGCGCGCCATGATGCCGCGAATGGCGGTGGCCATGGCCTCGGGCAGGTCGCGCATCTCGAGGATGTCGCGCTTGGTGTTCTCGACGCGGACGGGATGGGCGCGCCCGGCGCTCTCGATCAGCGGCGCGTCGAGCAGCCTCGTGAAAGCGCCGCCGTCCAGCGTGGCGGACATGGCGATCAGGCGAAGCTCCGGCCGCAGCCCGCGCTGGAGGTCGAGGCACAAGGCGAGGCCGAGATCGGTGTCGAGATGCCGCTCATGCGCCTCGTCGAAGAGCACGGCGGCGACACCCTCCAGTCCGGGGTCGGATTGCAGGCGCCGCACCAGCAGCCCCTCGGTGATGACCTCCACCCGCGTGTCCTTGGACACCGCGCGGTCGAGCCGGGTGGAGAGGCCCACGGTCCCGCCCGGCTGCTCGCCCAGCAGCGAGGCCATGCGCCGGGCGGCGGCGCGGGCGGCGACGCGGCGCGGCTCCAGCACCAGCAGCTTCTGGCCCCTGGCCCAGGGCTCGTCGCGCAGCACGAGGGGGACGAGCGTGGTCTTGCCCGCGCCGGGCGGGGCGACGAGCACGGCATTGCTGCCCGTCAGGAGCGCCGCGCGCAGCGCCGGCAGGGCCTCGCTGACGGGAAGGTCGATCAGGGCTTGTTCGAGGGCGTTGTTCACGCCCCCCGATACCCCGCCTCCGGCGGGTTAGTCCCAGCCTTCCGCCACGGCCTTGCCGATCATGGCCCCGCTTTCGACCAGCGCATGGCCCTCCAGCAGGTTCGCCGCGTCGATCCGGCCGAGATGCTTCTTCATCGCGTGGCGGATGGTCCCGGCATCCACCAGGTCCGCCACCTCGTTCAGCAGGTGGTGCTGGGCGATCAGATCGGGCGTGGCGTAGATGGAGCGGGCGAACATGGCCTCCCAATGGAAGCTGGCCGCCTTGGATTTGAGCCGGCCGATATCGATGGTCATGAAGTCGTCGATCGCGCAGACCGCACCCTGCGGCGCCACCACCTCGCAGATCGCGCGCCAGTGCTTCACCGTCTGCGTGGTCGCGAAGATATAGGGGAAGTCGAGGCCGAGCGCCTTGGCCTGGGCCGGCAGGTCCCCCGCATGGTCGAGCACGTGATGCGCGCCGAGCTCCTCGCACCAGGCACGGGTCTCGGGGCGCGAGGCGGTGGTCACCACGGTCAGCTTCGTCAGCCGCCGCGCGAGCTGGATCGCCATGGAGCCCACGCCGCCGGCCCCGCCGATGATGAGCACCGCGCCCCCCGCCGCGCCGCGGGCGATGCGCAGCCGGTCGAACAGCGCCTCCCAGGCGGTAATCGAGGTCAGCGGCAGGGAGGCCGCCTCGGCGAAGCCCAGCGTCTTCGGCTTGCGGGCCGACGAGGCGCTCGTCCACCAGCTGGAACTGCGCGTTGCTGCCGGCCCGATTGATGGCGCCAGCGTAGAACACCTCCTCGCCCGTGCCGAAGATATGCGCGTCCGGCCCGCGCGCCACGATCACGCCCGCGGCGTCGAAGCCCAGCACGCGCGGCTCGCCGGCGGGGTCGGCGCCGGATCGCTGCTTGGCGTCCACCGGATTCACCGAGACGGCGCGGACCTCGATGAGCAGGTCATGGCCCCGCGGCTCGGAGGGGTCGCGGAGGACCAGATCCTCCAGCGCGTCCTCATGGGTCACGGGATGGCAATGGGTATAGGCGACGGCCTTCATGTCTGACGCTCCCGGTTGGTGATTTCCGCCATGAGGGCGGCGGACGAGACCAGATGCAACCCCCCTGACAACCACCGATGCCCCGCCGCGTTCTGCCCGCAGCATCAGGGGATCATACGAAACCATGTCCGAACAGGCCGCCGCGCCACCCGTCGCCGGTCATGGCGCCGCGTCGCTCACCAGCGTCGTCATCGATACCTATAACGCGGAGCTCCGCGACAAGGATGGCTTCATCGGCGACCGTGCCAGCAAGAAGGCCTTCTGGTCCATCGTCGAGACCTGGCGCGATCGCCTGCGCGAACTCGGCGACGAGGACCCGATCGGCGAGGAGCCGACCGAGGAGGTCTCCAAGCGCAAGCTCGAGAAACTGCTGCAGGACGAGCGGCCTGAGGTCGCCGCGCTGATCCACGGCATGGTGGAGGATTTCGCGCAGGAGCTGGCCGGCGTCACCCGGCGCTTCCTCAAGCTCAAGGGCTGGAAGGACACGCAGCGCATCGCCGTCGGCGGCGGGATGAGCGGCAGCCGGATCGGCCAGATCGCCATCGCGCGGGCCTCGCTGCTGCTCCGGGCCGAGGCGCTGGGCCTGGAGCTGGTACCCATCACCCACGACCCCGACGAGGCGGCGTTGATCGGCGCGGCCCATCTGGCGCCGAGCTGGATCTTCGCCGGGCATGACAGCCTGCTGGCCGTGGATATCGGCGGCACGAACATCCGCGTGGGGCTGGTGGAACTGAACCTGAAGAAGAAGGACCTCTCGGCCGCGAAGGTCGTGGGCCTGGAGGTCTGGGCCCATTCGGAGGAGGAGCCCAGCCGCGAGGAGGCGGTGAAGCGGATGGCGGGGATGCTGAAGAAGATGGTCGCCCTGGCCAAGTCCGAGAAGCGGATGCTGGCGCCCTTCATCGGCATCGGCTGCCCGGGGATCATCGAGGAGGACGGCTCCATCGATCGCGGCGGGCAGAACCTGCCGGGAAACTGGGAGAGCAGCCGCTTCAACCTGCCGCGCGCCCTGGTGGAACACCTCCCCGAGATCGGCGACCACGCGACGGCGGTGCTCATGCACAACGACGCGGTCGTTCAGGGCCTCAGCGAGATTCCCAATATGCAGGATGTGGAGCGCTGGGGCGTGCTGACCATCGGCACCGGGCTGGGAAATGCGCGCTTCACCAACCGGGGGTGATGCTCGAAAAAAAACAAAGAGCTAGAGACTTCGAAGTGAGCCCTTGCGAACGAAGAAGGCTCTAAGGGGCGGGCCGGTTGGGCCGCACCATGTCGCCGCTGCGGATGGCGTCGGAAGGGCTGTTGATGACCCACTCGCCGCGCTCCAGCCCGGAGCCGATGTCGAGATGCGCGCCATGGTCGCGCGCGATGCGCACCGGCTTCACCGAGACCTTCCCCTGATCGTCGACGACGGCCACGGAGGTGCCGGCGCTGCGGAAGATCAGCGCGCTCGCCGGGATGCGGACCTGGTTCGCGCCCGTGCCCGGCGGCAGCTCGAGGCGCACCTGCGCGTAGCCGCCCGGCTTCAGCAGGTCGGCCGCGTTGTCCACCGTGAACTGCACCAGCATCGAGCCGGACTGCACGTCCAGTGCATCGGCCGTGCGCGTCAGCTCGGCGGTGAAGGCCTGGTCGCCATGCTCGGGCACCGTGAACTGCGCGGTCACACCCGGGCCGATGGCCGCGGCATAGGCCTGGGGCACGCGGAGATAGAGGCGCAGCTTGCTGCTGTCGGTGATGGTGAAGAGCGCGGCGGAGGCCGTGGCGCCGGCATTGATCAGCGCGCCGACATCGGTGCCGCGGCTGGTCACCGTGCCGCCGAAGGGCGCGACCATCTGGGTGAAGCCGGTCAGCGCCCGCAGGCGGTTCAACTCGGCCTCGGCCTGAGTGAGCTGCGCGCTGCGCACGGCGAGGTCGCCACGGCGCTCGTCGGTCGCCTGCTGCGAGACGACGCTGCGCGCCACCAGCTCGTTCCAGCGCTGGGCACTGCGCGCGGAGAGGTCGCGCTGGGCGCGCACCGTGGCCAGGGCCGCGGTGGCGGCGGCGAGCTGCTGCTCGACCTCGGGCGCGTCGATCACCGCGAGCAGTTGGCCGGCCGTGACGACGTCGCCGATATCGACGAGCCGGCGGGCGAGGAAGCCGCTGGTGCGCGCATAGACCGGCGCCTCGGCCCAGGCGACGAGCCGGCCCGGCAAGGTGAGCGGACGCGGGCGGACCTCGCTCGGCTGGACCACGCTGACGCTGGGCACGGTGGCGGCGGCGGTGATCTCGCGCAGCTTCTCCTGCGCCTCCAGCCGCGAGGAGAAGGTGATCCAGAGCACGCCGCCCAGCCCCGCCAGACCGAGCAGCAAAAAGAGGCCGACGCGGCGCGGGCTGGCCATGGCCGGTGCCGACATGGTGTCAGGGGTCGTCGCCTGGGGCTCGATCGTGTGGGGAACGGGTGCTTCAGGCATGGACGACACCTTCGGGGCGGGCGGTACGGGGCGCCGGGCGGCGGCCGTGGATCAGGGCGAAGACGGTGGGCACGAAGACGAGCGACGCGCAGGTGGCGACGATGAGCCCGCCGATCACGGCCCGGCCGAGCGGCGCGTTCTGCTCGCCGCCCTCGCCCAGGCCCAGCGCCATCGGCCCCATGCCGATGATCATGGCCAGCGCGGTCATGATCACGGGGCGGAAGCGGGCGACGCCGGCCTCGAAGGCGGCCATGCGCCCGTCGCCGAGCTCGGCCAGCTTCTCGCGGGCGAAGCTGATCACCAGGATCGAATTCGCCGTCGCCACGCCCATGCACATGATGGCGCCGGTCAGCGCCGGCACCGAGAGCGGCGTGCCCGTCACGAAGAGCATCCAGGCGATGCCCGCCAGCGCCGAGGGAAGGGCCGCGACGACGACGAAGGGATCGGCCCAGGATTGGAAGTTCACGACGATGATCAGGTAGATCATCACCACCGCGCCCAGCAGGCCGAAGCCCATCCCCGCGAAGGCGATGTTCATCGTCTGGTACTGGCCACGCAGCGTGACGCGGATGGCGGGCGGCTTGTCGGCGTCGAGGCGGGCGATGGCGCGCTGCACATCGGCGGCGACGGCGCCGAGATCGCGCCCCTGGGTCGCGGCATAGACGCTGATGAGCGACTGGATGTTGTACTGGGAGACCACGGCCTGGGCGGGGATGCGGACCAGATTGCCGAGCGCGCCCAGCATCTGCGGCTCGGGCGAGCGCGGGCCGGTGACGGGCGTGGCCTCCAGCTCCTCCATCGTGTCGGTCAGGTATTCCGGCGTCTGCGCGACGACGGCATAGGTCACGCCATTGGCCGGGTTGAGCCAATAGACCGGCGCCGTCTGCGACGAGCCGGCGACCGAGCCCGCGAGGCTCGTCGTCACGTCGCGCTCGTCCAGGCCCAGCGCGTTGATGCGCGTGCGGTCGGCCATGAAGCGCAGCGAGGGGCTGCTGGCGGGCTGCTGGATGCGCGCATCCACCAGGCCGTCGATGCCGCGCACCTCGCGCAGGATGCGCTGCGCGAAGTCCTGGTTCTCGGCGGGGTTGGGGCCGGTCACCTGGATGTCGATGGGCGCGGGCGAGCCGAAGTTGAGGATCTGGCTGGTGATGTCGGCCGGCAGGAAGGAGAAGGTCACCGTCGGGAAGAGGCGCGGCAGCTCCAGCCGCAAGCGCTGCACGTGATCGGCGGTGGGCGTGTGGTCGCGGTTGAGGCTGATGATGATGTCGCCATCCATCGGGCCGACGGTGCCCGAGGCGCTGTAGATCACGTTGATGCCGCTCTGGGAGAGGCCGATATTGTCCACGATGGTGCGGATCTGCTCGGGCGGGATCAGCCGGCGCACCTCGTTCTGGATGCGGTCGGACAGCGCCGAGGTCTCCTCCAGCCGCGTGCCCGAGGGCGCGCGGATATGCATCGCGATGGTGCCGCTATCCACCGCCGGGAAGAAGTTCTGGCCCAGGATCGGCACCAGCGCGAGGCTGCCGAAGGAGAAAACCAGGAACAGCGTCATGGTCGTGGCGCGGGCCGAGATGGCCAAGCGCAGCAGCCCGGCATAGGCCATGCGGATCCTCTCGAACCCACGCTCGAAGCCGCGCTGGAAGCGGCCGAAGATATGCGTGGGCGGGCGGTGGTGTCCGTGGCCCCCGGCATGCGGGCGCAGCAGGTACATCGCCATGGTCGGCACCAGGGTGCGCGACAGGATGAAGGACGAGATCATCGCGAAGACGACCGAGAGCGCCATCGGCACGAAGAGGAAGCCCGAGACGCCCGGCAGGAAGAACATCGGCACGAAGACGATGCAGATGCACAGCAGCGAGACGAAGGCCGGCACCACGATCTGCTCCGCGCCGTCGAGGATGGCGGTGCGGACGTCCTTGCCCTGCTCCAGGTGCCAGTTGATGTTCTCGATGGTCACCGTCGCATCGTCGACCAGGATGCCGACCGCGAGCGCGAGGCCGCCCAGCGTCATCACGTTCAGCGTCTGGCCGAAGGCCGCCAGCATGAAGACCGCGGAGAGCACGGCCAGCGGAATCGAGATCGCGATGATGACCGTGGAGTGCCAGGAGCCCAGGAAGACCAGGATCATCAGCGAGGTCAGCACCGCGGCCAGCCCGCCCTCATGGACCACGCCCTCGATGGCGGCCTTCACGAAGATCGACTGGTCGTTCAGCGGCGTGACGGTGAGGTTGGGCGGCAGGCTCGGCCGCAGCGTCGGCAGAAGGTCCAGGATCCCGTTGACGATGTTGATGGTCGAGGCCGAGCCGTTCTTCAGCACGGTCAGCAGCACCGAGCGCTGACCGTCCACATGCACGACGTTCTGCTGCGGCGCCGAGCCGTCGCGGACATTGGCGACGTCGCCGATGGTGATGGTGGCGCCGTTGACGGTGCGGATCGGCAGGGCGGCGAGCTCGGCCACCGTGCCCGGCGCGTTGTTGAGGTTGAGGCTGTACTGGAACTCGCCGATCTTCACGAAGCCGGCCGGCGTGATCTGCGTCTGGGCGGCGATGGCGTTGCCGACGTCCTGCGCGGACAGTCCCTTGGACTGCAGGGCGTTGGGGTCGATGTCGATCTGGATCTGGCGCGTGCGCCCACCGAAGGGGAAGGGCATGGCCGCGCCGGGGATCGTGACCAGCTGCGGGCGGATGAAGTTCACGCCGAGGTCGAAGAGCTGCTGCTCGTTCAGCCCCTGCCCGGCGAGGGCGATCTGCAGGATGGGCACGGTCGAGGCGTTGTAGTTCAGGATCAGCGGCGGCGTGGTGCCCGGCGGCAGCTGGCGCAACAGGGTCTGCGAGATGGCGGTGATCTGCGCATTGGCCAGGCGCACGTCGGCGCCCGGTTGGAAGAAGACCTTCACGATGCCCAGGCCGGGCATGGCATTGGCCTCGATATGCTCGATGTCGTTGACGGTGGTGGTCAGCGATCGCTGGTAGGGCGTGAGGATGCGCCCCGACATGTCCTCGGCCGAGAGCCCGTTGAAGGACCAGGCCGCGGCGACCACCGGGACGGGGATGGCGGGGAAGATGTCGGCCGGGGTGCGGAGCGCGGCGAGCACGCCGCCGATGACGATCATCACCGCCATCACGACGAAGGTGTAGGGCCGTGCGAGCGCGATGCGGACGAGGGAGATCATACGGGAACTTCGGTGCGGAAAGGTTGCGTCGGCCCGTCCCCCGCCGCCATGCTGCGAGGAGGTCGGGTCATGCGGGTTTGCGAGCGTCGAAAGTGACCGGCACCGATCGGGGACCTCCGCAAGTCAACGGGCCCCGCCGCCAAGGGCGGCCGGGCCAGTCATTATCAGGTCAGAGCGCGCGGGCGTCCACAGACGATCTTCGGGGCCGCGGCTGGTTTGCGCGAAGTATGGATTTCGCTTCACCGGCGCATGCCTGTTTCGAAAGCAGGTCTGGCCCAGCGGAAAGGCAGAACGGGTGCTGTAAGAAGTGTCGATCGGCCCTCTCCAGTTCGGTTGGCCGGTCGCCGGCGTCTGTTCGCGTCGCGTTACGAACATCTCAGGATGATCAAGTACGGGGTGGCGCCCCGATTGAACCACCTGAGACGCTCAGCATCGACACGAGCATACGTGGCTTCGATCGAGGCGATTTAGCCCCAATTCCCCGATAGGGCCTATGAGCGCCCAATATCAATCGGCCTTCCGCTTCGGGACGGCGCCCCAGGCCACCTGCCCGGATGACCCGTTCAGATAACGGGCGCCACGCCGTCCTTGCTGACCATCACCCGGTTGGTCGAGAGGCGGCCATCCTCGCCGCGCGTCGCATTGATGAAGACCGTGGCATTGGGCACGAGGTCGCTTCGCGCGGCGGCGATGGGCATGAGCATCGGCGTCTGCGCCGGCACGCGGACCAGCACGCGGCGGCCGAGGATGCTCAGCGTCAGGTCGCGGCCCGAGCCGCTGTCGACCGCCGCCTCGACCGGGCCGTTGTTCATGGTGGCGCCGGGCGCGGTGTCCCAGGCGTTCTGGAGCTCGGTGATGCGCATGCCGGGCGGCAGCACGGTGATGGCGGTGGCGCGCAGCTCGCCATCCGGACCCGGCTCGGCGACGACGCCCACGGCCGTGCCCGGCGTGATCTCGGCCAGGGTGACGCGACGCAGGGCCGCGACGGTCGTGTTCTCGGCGAGGTTGACGATGACCCGCTCGCCGGCGCGGGTGGTGATGCCGAGCGCATTGCCCTCGAGTTCGAGAATGGTGCCGCGGATGCGGGTGGGGCCGGGCTGAGTCTGGGCCGGAGTCTGGGCCTGGGCCCATGGGGAGAAGGCCGGGCTGGCGGCCATGGCGGCGCCGAGGGCCAGGAACGTGCGGCGGGTGATCATGGACATCGCGTTATCTCCCAATCGCGGCCGAAGCGCCCGCGGCAATGACGTGACGCTACCGCATTCGCCGGCGGAGCCAGCCTGGTTTCTGCCGGCGTCGAAACAACAGCTCAGTCCACCGGCATGGCGACCGGCGTGCGCACCGGCTCCCCGGCGAAATGCGCGTTGAGATTGGCGGCGACGAGGGTGGCGGTGGCCATCATCGCCTCGGGCGAGCGGCCGGCGATATGCGGCGTGATGATGAGGTTCGGCGCGGCGGCCAGCGCCGGGGGCACCTCCGGCTCGCCATCCACCACGTCGATCGCCGCGCCGGCGATGCGCCCCTCGCTCAGGGCGGCAACCAGGGCCTGCGTATCCACCACGCTGCCCCGGCCGATATTGATCAGGAAGCCTTTGGGCCCCAGAGCGTCGAGGACGGCCGCGTCCACCATGTGCTGCGTGTCCGCGCCCCCGGGCGTCGCGATCACCAGGAAGTCGGCCCATTCGGCCAGCGCCTTCACCGAGGCCATATAGGCATAGGGGCTTTCCGGCCGGGGCGAGCGGTTGTGGTAGGCGATCTCCATGTCGAAGCCGCGCTCGCCGCGCTCGGCGATCTGGCGGCCGATATTGCCCAGGCCGATGATGCCGAGCTTCTTGCCGAAGACCATCGGCCGGGGCGAGCGCGACTGCATCCACTCGCCGCGCCGCACGGCCGCATCGGCCCAGGGGATGTTGCGGGCGATGGAGAGGATCAGCGCCCAGGTATGATCGGCGACGGTGACGTCGTTGGTGGCCGGCCCGTTGGTGACCTTGATGCCGCGGGCCTTGGCGGCGCGCAGGTCCACGTTCTCATGGCCGACGCCGACGCAGCAGATGATCTCCAGCCTGGGCAGGGCGGCGATCGCCTCGGCGGTCAGTCCGGTGGCGCCGTTGGTCAGCACGGCGCGCAGGACGGGGGCCAGCCTGGGGATCGCCTCGGCCCGTTCGGCCGGGGTGGGGGCCAGGTGAATCTCGAAGCCCGCCTCCGCGATCCGGGCGAGGCGCACCGGGTCGAGAGGGATCTGGACGAGGAGGGGAATGGGCATGCTTCTTGTGCTTCCGGCGCGCTGACGGAACGAGTTTGCGGCACTGCGGCAAAGGTGTCGAGGCGGGCCGCGAGGGCGCGATCCGGCGAACGGGGATGCGCCCCGGCCCGGCTTGGCGCATCATCGGCCCGACGAACAAGCGAGCACCAAGGAATGCGGATCGCCCTTCTGGCGGACATCCATGCCAATCTGGAGGCGCTGGAAGCCTGCCTGGCCCATGCGGCCGCGCAGAGGGTCGAGCGCCTGGTCTTCCTCGGCGACCTGGTGGGCTATGGCGCCAACCCCGTCGAGGTGACGATGCGCGTGCAGGAGCTGATGGAATGCGACGCCGTCGCGCTGCGCGGCAATCACGACGAGGCGGCGCTGACCGGACCGCGCAATTTCTCCCGCATGGCGGCCATCGCCATCCAATGGACCGCGACCCAGCTCACCCCCGCCGCGCGCGGCTTCCTCGCCGGCCTGCCCATGAGCCACGAGGAGGAGGACCGCCTCTACGTCCATTCCGAGGGCTCGGACCCGGAAGGCTGGATCTACGTCACCGACGCCGCCGTCGCGCGCGTCAGCCTGGAGGCGACGCAGGCGCGACTCACCTTCTGCGGCCACACGCACAGCCCCGCGCTCTTCGGGCTGACGGCGACGGAGAAGCTGGTGGCGCACCGCCCGACGCCCGACCTCATGCTGCCCTTGCTCCAGCCGCGGCGCTGGCTGGCCGTGATGGGCTCCGTGGGCCAGCCGCGCGACGGCAATCCGGCCGCCTGCTACGGCCTGCTCGACACCGACACCAGCGAATGCGGCTGGATGCGCGTGCCCTATGACATCGCCACCGCCGCCCAGAAGATCCGTGCGGCGGGGCTGCCGGAATTCCTGGCCGAGCGACTCTTCACCGGGACATGAGTGAGGCCACATGAGCGAGGGCACATGAGCGAGTTGCCCATCATCGGCGGCTATACGCTGGGCCCCGTGGTGCATCGGGGCGGCATGGCGGTGCTGCGCGAGGCGACCCATCCGGACCATCCGGGGCCGTTGCTGATGAAGATGCCCAAGATGGCCGAGGGCGAGGACCCCGCCGCCATCGTCAGCTTCGAGATGGAGCAGATGATCCTGCCCCGCCTCACCGGCCCGCATGTCCCCCGATGCTACGGCGCGGGCCATGAGCCGGTCCCCTGGATCGTGATGGAGCGCATCTCCGGCGGCTCGCTGCTGCCCTTGCTCAAGCGCCTGCCGCGCGCGCCGGAGGAGGTGGCCCTGCTCGGCGCCGGCGTGGCCGATGCGCTGGACGGGCTGCACCGCCAGGGCGTGGTGCATCTGGACGTGAAGCCCTCGAACATCCTGCGTCGCGGCAGCGAGAACGGGCCGATGGTGCTGGTGGATTTCGGCCTGTCGCGCGCCGCCTTGCTGCCCGACCTGATGGAGGAGGAGTTCCGCCTCCCCTACGGCACCGCGCCCTATATGGCGCCCGAGCAGGTCATGGGCATCCGCGGCGACCCCGCCTCGGACCTCTTCGCGCTCGGCGTGCTGATGTACTTCTTCCTCACCGGCAAGCGCCCCTTCGGCGACCCGCAGCGCATGGCGGATCTGAAGCAGCGCCTCTGGTCGGACCCGACGCCGCCGCGCGCCATCGTGCCCGAATGCCCGCCTTGGCTGCAGGAGGTGATCCTGCGCTGCCTGGAGCCCGCGCCCGAGCGCCGCCACGCCAGCGCCGCGCATCTCGCCTTCGACCTTCGGCACCCCGAGGCGGTCGCGCTCGGCCCGCGTGCGGCGAAGCTGAAGCGCGACGGTTGGACGAAGCGCATCCAGCGGCGCTTCAACCCGGAGTTTCAGCCCAGGCTGCGCCGCAAGGCCGAGGCCCTGCCGCAGCGCGACGCGCCGATCATGGCCGTGGCGCTCGACATCGACGACATCTCCAAGGAGATGTCCGCCGCGCTGCGCGACACGGTGGGCCGCATCCTCGCCATCCGGCCCAATGCGCGCGTCGCCTGCCTCAACGTGCTGCGCACCAACCTGCTGCGGCCGGACAACACGCTCGACCGCGAGGGGCGAAACAAGCACGTGCAGCGCCTGCTGGAGCTGCGCCACTGGTCGGCGCCGCTCGCTTTGCCGGAACACCGGCTGACCCATCACGTGCTGGAGGCGGTGAGCGCGAGCGGCGCCATCCTCGAATACGCCACGCAGAACCGGGTGGACCATCTGATCCTGGGCGCGAAGGCGGGCGGGATCACCCAGCGCGTGCTGGGCAGCATGCCGACGGAGGTGGCACGGGATGCGCCCTGCTCGGTGACGATCGTGCGGGTGAGGGATTTCTGAAGCGCAGGCGTCAGAAGTAAATGTCGACGTAATCCGTCAGCCCCGCGCAGGCTTCCATCTCCTGCATGCGCCAATAGCGGCGGGTGCCGGTGACGCGGAAGTGCAGCTGGCCCTCGCGCAGGCATTCGGCGCGGTTCTCCGGCGCCTGGCGCATGGCGACGCGGCCCTGGAAGATGAAGCTCGTCGCGTCGATGCGCGTCACCACCCCGTCCATCTCGAGCCGGCCCGGCCCGTTGCGCTGCTGCTGCGAGCCGCGGAGATGGAAGAGCCCGTCCTGCTCCTCCAGCCGAACGCGACCGCGCGAATTGTCCCAGGAGATCCATTGCAGTGAGAGGCCGCTGTTGCGGCGCAGCCGCTCCAGCGCCGCGCGATTCAGGATCTCTGTTCGGTGGACGCCGGCCGGCTTGTCCTGCGCCGGGGCAGGAGCAGGGGACAAAGCGAGGCCCAGGGCCAGCGCGGCGGCGAGGAGCTTTCTCATGGCCGCAATTCATGCCGGAAAATACGATCGGCGCAACGCTTCAGCCCTTCAGCGGCGGGTGCAGGACCTTGTCGCGGTAGTTGCAGTACGGCTCGGCCTTGCAGCGCCAGCAGTCGGGCGCGCGCGCCTTGCAGATGTAGCGTCCGTGCAGGATCAGCCAGTGGTGGGAGTCGCGCAGCAGCTCGGGCGGGATGCGCTTCACCAGCCCGTCCTCCACCTCGCGGACGTTCTTTCCCGGGGCGAGGCCGGTTCGGTTCCCGAGGCGGAAGATATGCGTGTCCACCGCCATGGTCGCCTCGCCGAACATCACGTTCAGCACGACATTGGCCGTCTTGCGGCCCACGCCGGGCAGGGCCTCGAGCGCCTCGCGGTCGTGCGGCACCTCGCCGCCGTGGCGCTCGACCAGGATCTGCGAGAGCGCGGCGACGTTCTTCGCCTTGCCCTGCCAGAGCCCGATCCGCTTGATGAGCTGGCCGATCCCCTCGGCCCCGAGCGCGGCCATGGCGGCGGGATCGGGCGCGGCGGCGAAGAGGCCCGGCGTCACCTTGTTCACCATGGCGTCCGTCGCCTGGGCGGACATCACCACGGCCACCAGCAGCGAGAAGGCGTCGGTGTAGAGAAGCTCGGTCTCGGGGGCCGGATTCTCCTGGGCGATGGCGCGGATGAATTGGCCCACCTGCTCGCGCGACATGATCCGGGCGCGGCGCGGTTCCGTGGCCGAACCATGAAGAGGTTTTGGGGTTTTCATCGCGGGCCATCATCCTATCTGATGCGGTGATGCCCGAAACCCCCGCCTTGTTCGAGGCCCGCTCGGCGCCGCTCAGCAGTCTGGATGCGCGCGGCTTCCGGATCTTCGCGGGCCTGCTGCTGCTCGGCTTCACCTTCACCGGGACCGTGGTGACGCTGATGGGCGCCTGGCCGGTCACCGCCTTCGCGGGCACGGAGGCGGTGCTGCTCCTGGGCCTCATGGCGCTCTACCGCCGCCGGGCGCGGGGCAGCAGCGAGACGGTGACGCTGCTGGAGGGCCGCCTGATCATCCGCCGCCGCGAGGGCGGCCGGCGCGAGGAGGCGAGCTTCGACCCCTTCTGGGCGCGCCTGCGCTGGGAGGGCACGAAGCTGCTGATCGGCCAGCGCCAGAGGACCATCGAGATCGGCCGCTTCCTGGCCCCCGAGGAGCGCGAGGACCTGGCCCGCGTGCTGGAATCCGCGCTGCGCCGCTACCGCGAGCCGGTTTTCGACAATCCCCAGCTTCGGGGTTAAACCGGACGCTCCTTCGCTGCGTTAAGGTTCGCAATGTCCATTCCCCGCCCCGTCATGCTCGTGATTCTCGATGGCTGGGGCTGGCGCGAGGAGGTGGCGGACAACGCCGTCCGCCAGGCGAGAACGCCGAATTTCGACCGCCTCTGGGCCGGCTGCCCCCACGCCTTCCTGAAGCCCTCGGGCCACGACGTCGGCCTGCCGGACGGGCAGATGGGCAATAGCGAGGTCGGGCATCTGAACATCGGCGCCGGGCGCGTGGTGATGCAGGACCTGCCGCGCATCGACGCGGCGATCCAGGACGGTTCGATGGCGAAGATGGCGCCGCTGACCGAGTTCATCGCGAAGATGAAGGCGAGCGGCGGCACCGCGCATCTGGTCGGGCTGGTCTCGGGCGGCGGCGTGCACAGCCACCAGCGGCACGCGGCGGCGCTGGCGAAAATCCTGACCGGGGCGGGCATCAAGGTCGCGCTCCATGCCTGGACCGATGGGCGCGACACCGCACCGCGCTCGGCCCCTGATTTCATGGCGCGGCTGGAAGCGGCCCTGCCCGAGGGCGCGAAGGTCGCCACCGTCACCGGCCGCTACTTCGCCATGGACCGCGACAACCGCTGGGAGCGCGTCTCCAAGGGCTGGTCCGCGATCGCCCTGGGCAAGGGCGAGGCCACCGCGCCGGATGCCGAGGCCGCCATCAAGGCGGCGCATGACCGCGACGTCACGGACGAGTTCATCCCCGCCACCGTCATCGGCGACTATGCCGGGATGCGGGATGGCGACGGCCTCCTCTCCTTCAATTTCCGCGCCGACCGCGTGCGCGAGATCCTGGCCGCGCTGCTCGACCCCGCCTTCACCGGCTTCGAACGGCCGAGGGTCGTGAAGCTCGCCGCCGCCTTGGGCATGACCCAGTATTCGACGGAGCTGAACCACCTGCTCGGCACGCTCTTCCCGCCGCAATCCATGGCGGACATCCTGGGCGCGGTGGTCAGCAAGGCCGGGCTCAAGCAGTTGCGGATGGCCGAGACGGAGAAGTACCCGCACGTCACCTATTTCCTGAACGGTGGCGAGGAGGTTCCCTATCCGGGCGAGACGCGGATCATGGTCGCCTCCCCCAAGGTCGCGACCTATGACCTTCAACCGGAGATGAGCGCGCCCGAACTGACCGCGAAGGCCGTGGCGGCGATCAAATCCGGTGAGCAGGACCTCATCGTCCTGAACTTCGCCAATGCCGATATGGTGGGCCATTCGGGAATCCTGGCTGCTGCCATCAAGGCCTGCGAGGCGGTGGATACCGGCCTCGGCGCCATCGCGGACGCCATCCAGGAGATGGGCGGCGCGCTGCTCTTCACCGCCGACCACGGCAATGCCGAATTGATGAAGGACCCCGTCACCGGCGGCCCGCACACGGCGCACACCACCAACCCGGTGCCGGTCGTGCTGATGGGCGGCCCGGCGGGCGGCAAGCTGCAGGATGGCCGCCTGGCCGATCTCGCGCCGACGCTGCTCCATCTCATGGGCGTGACGCAGCCCGAGGCCATGACCGGGACCAGCCTGTTGGCGTGATCCGCGGCGCATGGCACATCTCCGTCAGGTTTTGCGGAGATTGAGGGCATGGCATTGCGCGTGGCGGTCCAGATGGACCCGATGGAAAGCATCGGCATCGATGGCGACAGCACCTTCGCCATGATGCTGGAAGCCCAGGCGCGCGGCCATGCGCTCTGGCATTATCACGTGAAGCATCTCTCGATGGAGGGCGGGCGCGTCATCGCCCATGGCCATCCGGTCGAGGTGCGGCGCGAGAAGGGCAACCACTTCACCTTCGGCGCGCCGGTCGAGCTCGACCTCGCCAAGGACATCGACGTGGTGCTGATGCGCCAGGATCCGCCCTTCGACATGGCCTATATCACGGCCACGCACCTGCTGGAGCATATCCACCCCAAGACCCTGGTGGTGAACGACCCGGCCAGCGTGCGCAACGCGCCGGAAAAGCTCTTCGTCCTGAAGTTCCCCGAGCTGATGCCCGAGACGCTGGTGAGCTCGGACGTGCGCGAGATCCGCAAGTTCCGCGACAAGCACGGCGACATCATCGTGAAGCCGCTCTTCGGCAATGGCGGCGCGGGCGTCTTCCACCTCAAGCCCGACGATTCCAACCTGAACTCGCTGCTGGAGATGTTCACCGAACGCTCGCGCGAGCCGCTGATGGTGCAGAAATACCTGCCCTCCGTGCGGCAGGGCGACAAGCGCGTGATCCTGATCGACGGCGTGGCCATGGGCGGCATCAACCGCGTCCCGGCCGCCGGCGAGGCGCGCAGCAACATGCATGTCGGCGGCCGGCCGGAGAAGACCGTGCTGACCGACCGCGAGCGCGAGATCTGCGAGCGCATCGGGCCGGAGCTGAAGGCGCTCGGGATGATCTTCGTGGGGATCGACGTGATCGGCGGCTATCTCACCGAGATCAACGTGACCTCGCCGACCGGCCTGCAGGAGCTGGCGCGCTTCGACGGCGTGCATCTGGAAAAGGCGATCTGGGACGCCATCGAGGAGAAGCGGCGCGGCTGAGGCCGCGCGACCCACGATACATTCCCACGCCTTGAAGCGGACGTTCCGCCGGGCCTAGCCTTGCTCGTTCGGGAACGAGGAGGGCGCCATGGCCCTGCAGGCATCTGTGGAGACACGACGCGCCGAGGCGGAGATGGCCATCGCGATCCTGCGCGAGGAGCTGAACCGGGCGCTTTCCTACCGCAGGAAATACAACGCGGACGGTCATAACCTCTGCCTCGCGCTGGTCGATCTCACGACGGGCGGCAGTCAGGTCATGGCCGCCTATTCCAATGATTCCGCCATCCCGCATTCGCTGCGGCTGCATCTGGACCTCGTGCCGGACACCTACGCGCTGTTGCCCGCCGGCAGCCGCTTCGGCTGCGACGGCATGGCGCAGCTCCACACCGAACCGAAGCTCCTCAACTTCCTGACGGCGCAGCCCGCCATCCGCCAGCAACCCTTCGCCCCGGTCGAGCATGCCGCGGTACCTCCCGGGCAGCTCATTGCCGATTATCGCGACTTCGTGGCCGGGCAGCGACGCCAGGCGCAAATCCGCGCGCAGGCGCTGCCGGCCGTGCAGGCGGTGAAGGCCGTGACCCTGGTGTCGGAAATCGACTGCTGCCCCACCTGCCGCGCCCATTCCATCGAGCGCTTCCGCGCGCGCTATCCGGACAAGCCGCTGTCGATCATCGAGCTCGGCAAGGTGGCGCGCGCGCCCACTGGCTATCGCGAGGTAACCATTTCCCGCACCACCTCCGGCTAAAGGGTGACCGATCCCTCGAACATCGGCACGCAGCCGCCGCCGACCGTCGCGCGGATGCCGCCCGGCGTGCGCTTCGCGGCGGCGCGCAGCAGGCTCGGCCGGCCCATCTCGACACCCTGCTGGATGTCCCAGGACCCAGTTTCGGCGCCGCTGAGACTCAGCAGGAAGCCGGCGAGCGGCGTGGCCGCGCTGCCTGTAGCGGGATCTTCCCAGGTGCCGGCGAGGGGCGAGAACATCCGCGCGCGAAGCCCCGTGCCTTCCGGGCGGTAGAAGTAGACGGAGAGCTTGCCGCCGAGCGATGGCGTCGCCGCCACGGCGCGGCGGAAGGCGGCTAGGTCGGGCGAGGCGGCCGCCATGGCCTCCGGCGTCACTTCGAAGAGCAGCCGCGGATTGCCGCCGTCATGCGCGATGGTCGGTGCATGACGGGTGGTGACGACGCCCTCGGCCGGGATTCCGGCGCAGGCGGCGGCTAGTTCGACCGGCATCTCCACGCCCACGGTGAGCGCCTGCGGCGCGGCGACGGTGGCGCTGGTCACGGCCCCCGCGGCATCGCGCGCGAGCTTGATCTCGACGAGGCCCGCGATCTCCTCGAAGCGCAGCACGTCGTCCTTGGCCCGATCCGCCAGCACGAAGGCCGTGCCGACATTGGGGTGGCCGGCGAAGGGCATCTCCGCCGTGCGGTGGAAGATGCGCACGCGCGCCGAATTCGCCGGATCGGCCGGGGGCAGGACGAAGGTCGTCTCGCTGTAGTTCATCTCCGCCGCGAGCGACTGCATCTCCGCATCGGTGATGCCGCGCGCGTCCGGAAAGACGGCGAGCTGATTCCCGCCGAAGCGGCGATCGGTGAAGACATCGAGGGTGACGTAGCGGAAGGTGCGGCTCATGGCGGCGAGCTTAGGAGCGTTCCCACTCCCTGTCAGCCCGCCGCCACGGCGTCAGAGCGCGAGTTCGATCAGCACCGGCACGTGGTCGCTGGCCGGGGTCCAGCCGCGCGCGGGCTTGAGGATCTGTTGGCGCACCAGCTTCCCCTTCAGGTCCGGGCTGACCCAGATGTGGTCCAGTCGCCGGCCGCGATCGGCCGCCTCCCAGTCCTTCGCGCGGTAGGACCACCACGTGTACATCTTCTGGTCGGCTGGCACGAAGTGGCGCAGCGCGTCCACCCAGTTCGCGGCCTTCTGCCATTGGGTCAGCGCCTCGACCTCGATGGGCGTGTGCGAGACGATCTTCACCAGCTGCTTGTGCGACCAGACGTCGTGCTCGAGCGGCGCGATGTTCAGGTCACCCACCAGGATGGAGCGCTTCGCCTCGCCCTGGGCCGCGAACCAAGCGGTGGCCTCGGCGATGAAGTCGAGCTTGTGGCCGAACTTCACGTTCAACTCGCGGTCGGGGATATCGCCGCCGGCGGGGACATAGAAGTCGTGCAGGTCGATGGGCCCGCCCGGCGCGTCGAGCGTCACGCCGACATGGCGGCAATCGCCCTTCATGCACCAGTCGGGATCATTGCCGCGATGGGTGAAGGGAATGCGCGAGAGGATCGCGACCCCGTTATAGCCCTTCATCCCCCTGGCGACGACGTGCTCGAAGCCGAGTTCCCGGATGCCCTCATGCGGAAAGAGGTCGTCCGGGCACTTGGTCTCCTGCAGGCAGAGGACATCGGGCCGCAGCTGCGCGTCCAGCTCCCGTAGCAAGGGGAGCCGGAGGCGGACGGAGTTGATGTTCCAGGTCGCGGACCCGGAGGGTCCGCGACATCAGACGATCTTGGTCGTGACCGTGCCGACGCCCTCGACGAAGCCTTCCAGCACGTCGCCCTTCACCACGGCGGCCACACCCTCGGGCGTGCCGGTCATGATGAGGTCGCCCGGCTTGCAGCTCGACCAGCTCGGAGAGGTTCGCGATCACCTCGGGCACCGACCAGATGAGCTTGGAGAGGTCGGAGGTCTGCGTGACCTTGCCGTTCACCTTGAGCTCGATCTTGCCCTTCGAGGGGTCGAAGCCGGCGGCCGGGATCAGGTCGCCCATGGGCGCGGGACAGGTCGAAGCCCTTGCCCATGTCCCAGGGACGGCCGGTCTTCTTGGCCTCGTTCTGGATGTCGCGGCGCGTCATGTCGAGGCCGGAGCAATAGCCCCAGACGTGGGTCAGCGCATCGGCGATGGCGATGTTCTTGCCGCCCTTCCCGATGGCGACGACGAGCTCCATCTCGTGGTGCAGCGACTTGGTGACGCTGGGATAGGGCATGTCGGCCCCGCCGGTCACGATCGCGTCGAAGGGCTTCGTGAAGTAAAAGGGCGGCTCGCGCGTCGGATCGCTGCCCATCTCGATGGCGTGCTCGGCGTAGTTGCGGCCGACGCAGAAGATCCGGCGGACCGGGAAAAGCTTGTCGCTGCCCTTGATGGGGACGGCGGATGTGGCGGGCGGGGTGATCACGTAATCGGGCACAAGACGCTCCTGGACAGATCCACCGTCGCGTCTAAAGCAGAATGATCTGGAGGGAAATCGGGGGCGATTGTTGCTTGACCCGGCTTCGGAAGCGGTGACAGTTTTGCGCTCTGCGAATGGGGGACCGGCGGCGGCTTCGGAAACGAGGCCCCGAAACGTAAAGCGCCCGACCAGGGGGGTGGTCGGGCGCCCAACAGTTCACTTGCGATCGCAATGGTCGGGCGAGCCGATTAGGGGGAACCGACGCGTCCTGTCGGTGGATGAACTACCATCGACACCGCGCAGCATAGCGCAGCCTTAATCCGGGCGCAAAGTGTATTCCGACAGTTACTCTGCAGCCTGACGCGCATACCTCGTCTGCGACCAAGCCATACAGGCCTCGCCGAAGCGTTCGAAGATGCGACGACTGAATTCGTCGCGCTCCCAATCGTATTCCGGATGCCATTGCACGCCCCAGGCATAGCCGCGCGCATCACGCACCTTCACGGCCTCGACGGTGCCGTCCGGCGCCCAGCCCATCGCGTCGAGCCGCGGCGCCAGGCGTTGAACGCCCTGATTGTGCAGGGAATTTACCGGAATCTGGGTGGTCCCGGCCAGCTCGTGGAGCATGCCTTCGGCGGCCAGCCGCACGCCATGGGCCTTGCCCGTCCGCACCGAGGGGATCGGCTGGTCGGAAGGGGTGGAGTGATCCATCCGGCTCGGCAGGTCCTGGATGCGCTGGTCGAGGCTGCCGCCCAGGGCCACGTTCAGCTCCTGCATGCCCCGGCAGATGGCCAGCAGCGGCACGCCCATCTGAATGGCGGCGCGAATGAGCGGCAGGGTCGTCGAGTCGCGGAGCTGGTCTTCCGGCGTGCCCTCCGCATGGGCGGGGCCGTCGTAATGGCCGGGCCAGACGTTGCTGCGGCTGCCGGTCAGGATGAGGCCGTCGAGTCGCGGCAGCATTTCGGGCGCCAGCGCCTCGCCGGCGGCGGGAAGCAGCACGGGAATCCCGCCCACAGGCCCGAGCACCACCCGGACATAGCTGTCCGAAGCGGCGTGATTGGGCGTGTTGAAGGCGCCAAAGGCCTTCACGCAGCAGGAGATTCCGATCAGCGGTCTCATATCCGCAACAAACCAAGTCGTCGCGGCGGATTCAAGGCGGGAACAGCGATGCCGGCAGGTTTTTTCATCGGCGCTGTTCGAGTTCCTCGCGGAAGCGGGGGTCGTTGAAGGCGAAGAGGAGGGAGGCGAAGCGCCCGCCGGTCTCGATCTGGTTCAGCGTCACGCGCGTGCTGCGCCCCTGCGCGTCGACCACCAACCATTGCCGCAGGACCATGGGGTCCTCCTCCAGGATGAGGGTGATGCGCCCCTCGGCCGGCTGGGCGGTGCGCGACACGGTGACGGACACCAGCCCGCGCGCGCGCTCGACGCCCGAGACGGTCACGTCGCCGGACAGGCGCAGCGGCGAGCGCAGCAGCACGCTCAGCGGGGTGGAGGAAAGCGGCACCACGGTCGGCTGCCGCAATTCGCGATCGTAATGGAAGAACTGGTTGTCGGCCGCGATCAGGAGGGTCGGCTCCGGCGGATCGTATTCGAAGCGCATGCGCGAGGGCCGCCAGATCCAGGCGGTGCCCTCGGCCGAGCCGCCGCCCTGCGCGATCTGCAGGAAGCGCGCCTTGAAGGTGGTCATCGCGTTGAAATAGGCCTCCACCCGGCCGATCACCTCGGCCTGGCTTTGCGCCAAAGCAGGGGCGGCGAGCGAGGCAGGCGCGAGGAGGGCGGGGACGGCGAGGAGCGTGCGGCGTTTCATCTTATGTTTGTGGGGCTCCTCCAGGGCCAAAGAAAGGCCCTGGGCGTCGATTCGCGCCGCGATTTACCGCGGGGTCACGCCCGGCGGCGGCAGGGCGGTGCCGCGGGGCATGCCGCCGGCCGCGCCCGGGATGCCCGCCGGCATCTGGAAGGTCTGATAGCCGCTCGGGCGCTGGAACCGCGCGGGGTCCTGCGTGCCATAGGTCACCGAGGTGGCCTCGATCTGGCCCTGGCGGCCGTCCCCCTCGGCGCGGAGCATCACGCCGTCGGCGGTGAGGCAGGCGCGGCCGGTCCGGCCCTGGTCCTCCATGCGCCAGATCACGCAGTCGGTATTGGCGATGCGCGCCGCGCCCTCGCGTGTGAAGCGGGCGCTGGCGCTGGGCTGCATGCCCGTCGCCGGGAGCTGGCTGACCGGGACGTCCATGATCATGCGCTGGCCCTCCATCACCATGAAGCCGGGGGTGGTGCCGCGCATGTCGGCCACCATGAAGCCCTGGCCGCCGGGCATGTCGACGCGCATCAGGCCGCTGGCGGCGCTCCAGGAGATTCGCAGCTCGGCGCCGGCAGCGGGGCCCTGGCCGGCCGTGCGATAGGCGACCGACACGTCGCGCGTCGGGGTGATGGCCGGGCGGTCCTGGGCGAAAGCGGGGAAGGCGGTGAGGGCGCAGGCGAAAGCGAGGGGCAGGAAACGCATCGTGAGGCATCCTCTTTGATGCCGTGCAGCCTCGACCCTGAGTCGCGGTCCGGTCAATGGCCGGACCGCGAAACGACGCCAGGGGAGGGGCCGGCCCGCCTTGTCGCGGGCCGGGTATGGACGGGTCAGAACTTGAAGGTGAGCGAGCCCACGGCGCGCGCGCCGCAGATGTCCTGGCGGGTGCCGAAGATGCAGTCGCCGCGGCTGATGGAGGTGTCGTAATAGCCCACGCTGGCCGTGATCGTGTTGCCGAGCACCGGCAGGACGAAGTCGCGGCTCACGCTGATGCCCCACCAGGCGTAGTCCGGCGTGCCGAAGCGCGGGTTACGCTCGATCCACTGGTGGCCGACGCGGGCGCCCAGCGTGAGATCCCAGATGCCCGTCTTCCAGTCGGCGCCGCCCTCGATGTACACGCCCGTGCCCGAGCGGCCGTAATAGTTCGGGGAGACATTGACCGCGGCGAGCAGGTTCACCGGCCCGATCTCATAGGTCCCCTTCACATAGCCTTCGTAGAAATCCATCTCCTGCACGCCGGGGGCGCGCGAAAAGCCGGGATAGAAATAGCCCTGCGCGCCGACATCCAGGTTCACCGGGCCGATCGCGAAGCGATAGCCGCCAAAGGCGTCGATCTCCTGGCGGGCGTCCGTGCCCGCGAAGCGAACGTTCGAGATGAAGGTGCCGATGTAGAAGCCGCTGGAATGCACCAGCTCGGCCGAGCCCTGATAGGCCATGCGTGAGCGCGTCTGGCTGATACCGCGGAAGAGATAGTCGCTGGCCACCGTGGCCGTGGGCGACAGGGTCAGGCCGGCCTCACCGAGGGTGATCTGGGCCGAGGCTGGCGCGGCGGTGGCCAGGCCGGTCGCTGCGAGGGCGGCGAGTAGGAGCTTGCGCATGAGTTCTCAGAACCTTTCTGGTCGGACGTGCTGCGACCATGAAGGCGGGAAACACCTGTAAACGGCAAGCCGGAAGATTATAAAAGAGGCATAGTGTTGCATGACAGCAACATGACTGAGCGATATGATTATAAATCAGGCATTATGCCTGAAGGTGATGCGGTCGGCTGGGCGGTCTCCGGAAGGGGCCTCAAACCCGCAGGTCCAGGAGTGAACCCCTCGGAAGGGGGCGATTCGGTGCGGGCGGAACGGCTTCCAGCTTGCGCTGCGCCACCTGCTCGGCGGCCGTGTCATCGGCACGGGCGTTGCGCTGGACCGGCGAGGGCTCCACGCCGGGTCGGATGCGCGAGACCTCCTGCGGGAAGGCCGCGAGGGCGTTGGTGCTGATCATGTGCACCACCTTCCATCGAAGGGATGAAGGCTTCGTAAAGATGCCCCGCCTTTGGCCGGAAAATCCGGCCCGGGCGGTCGCGGCGAGGATCTGGTTGAGCATCATGCCTCGAACGATGCCGCGCGACGCCGTTAACACTCCAGCAACCTTTAGCTGTATTTTTGGTGCTTCAGGCCTGGAAGTGTCGGCGAATCACTCGCGCGAGGCCCGCGGGCGGCGCTACAGCAGCGCCATGCCGGATTTCAGCCTGGAAGTCTCGATCGGAGGGCTCGTCGCGGGAGTGGACGAGGCCGGGCGCGGGCCGCTCGCCGGGCCGGTGATGGCCGGCGCCGTCCTCTTCCTTCGTCCTTGCCCGCCCGCTTTGGCGAATCTCCTCGATGACTCGAAGCGCCTGACCGAGGCGCAGCGCCTCGGCGCCGTCCTGGCCCTGCGCGAGGCGGCCCGCGAGGGCTGGCTGACGATGGCGCTCGGCGCGGCTTCGGTCGCCGAGATCGGCCGAATCAACATTCTTCAGGCGACCATGCTGGCCATGCGCCGGGCGGTGGAGCGCCTCGCCGTGGCGCCGGAGGCGGTGCTGGTCGACGGCAATCGGTCGCCCGGCATGCCCTGCCGCGTGCAATGCGTCGTGGGCGGCGACGGGTTGAGCCTGTCGATCGCGGCGGCCTCGATCCTCGCCAAGACGGTGCGCGACGAGGGGATGAAGAAGCTCTGCCTGCGCTGGCCCGCCTATGGCTTCGGGCGGCATTTCGGCTATCCGACGGCGAAGCATCGCGCCGCCCTGCGCGAGCATGGCGCCTGCCCCCATCACCGCCGCGGCTTCGCGCCGGTGGAAGAGGCCTTGCGCCTCGCCGCCTGATCCCGGTCGTGCCAGGCAGGGGCGACTCTTCCGCCACGGATTTTCGGAAAGGTTCGTCGCGGTCGCGTCTGGCGGTTGACGACGCGACTCGGCCAACCGCATTGTCGGCCCCGATTCGCAAAGGAAAACCGTCTCTTGGGCGCTGGGCTCGACGTACCGCTCGACAAAATTCTGGTGGGCGACTGCATCGAGGAGTTGCGGGGGCTTCCGCCTGCCTCCGTGCACGCGATCTTCGCCGATCCGCCCTATAACCTGCAGCTGCGGGGCGCGCTGCTTCGGCCGGATCACAGCCTCGTCGACGCGGTCGACGACGACTGGGACCGCTTCGCCGACTACGCGACCTATGACCGCTTCACGCGCGAGTGGCTGACCGAGTGCCGCCGCGTGCTGCGCAAGGACGGGACGCTCTGGCTGATCGGCAGCTATCACAACATCTTCCGGCTCGGCACCGCGCTGCAGGATCTCGGCTTCTGGATCCTGAATGACGTGATCTGGCGCAAGGCCAATCCGATGCCGAACTTCCGCGGCCGGCGCTTCACCAATGCCCACGAGACGCTGATCTGGGCGGCGCGCGGGCAGGAGGCGAAGTACCGTTTCAACTATGCCGCGATGAAGGCCCTGAACGACGATCTGCAGATGCGCAGCGACTGGTTCATCCCGCTCTGCACCGGCAATGAGCGGTTGCGCGACGAGACGGGCGGCAAGGTGCATCCGACGCAGAAGCCCGAAGCCCTGCTGCACCGGGTCATCCTCTCCTGCACGCAGCGCGGCGACGTGATTCTCGACCCCTTCCTGGGTTCGGGGACGACGGCGGCGGTCGCGCGGCGGCTGGGGCGTCATTTCGTGGGGATCGAGCGCGATCCCACCTATGCTGCCGCGGCGCTGGCGCGGGTCAACGCGATCCAGCCCCTTGCCGATGAGGTGACGATGGCCACCCCGACACGCCGCGAGCAGCCGCGCATTCCCTTCGGGAACCTGGTGGAGCGCGGCCTCGTCGCCGCTGGCGAGGCCCTGACCGACCGCCATCGCCGCTGGACGGCGACGGTGATGCCCGACGGGACGGTGAGCTGCGGCACGGCGCGCGGCTCGATCCATGCGGTGGGCGCTGCGGTGCAGGAAGCGCCCTCCTGCAATGGCTGGACCTTCTGGCATCACGTGCAACGCGACGGGACACTCAAGTTGCTCGATGTATTCCGCGGCGAACTAGCGCCATAATCCCACCTTTGCCGAAATTTCCGGAAAAGAAGCGGAATACAACAAGAAAATGTAATGCGGTTTCTTTGATATATCAGATTTGAATCCAGCATTTCTTCTGTATGGGGGATGCAGGCGATCCTGTCAGTGCAAGGAAATGAAGATATGTCCCAGAAACTCGGGCGGCGTTCTGAAAACCAGCGCGGTGAAATTGTCCTGCTGGCCCTGCGCCTCACTTTGATGGCCGCCGCGGCCGCCCTCATTGGCGTTCTCGGGCACGTCGCCTGGAAGATCATCTCCGCCTGATCCCGGTCATGGAATGCGCCGTGCCTGCGGCGCGGATCCCCGCTATGCAGGGACGATGCTGATCCGGCGCATCGCCCTTCTCCTCTTCGGTCTCCTGTTCTGCGGAACCACCGGCCTCGTGGCATTTCGCCTCCTGGCCATCGACGGCGTCTCGCCGCTCGACGTCGCCTTCCTGGCGGCCCTTCTGTTCCTGAGCCCCTGGATCGCGCTCGCCTCCGGCAATGCGCTGATCGGGCTCTCCATCCTGCTCTTCACGCCCGACCCGCCCGCCCATGTGGTGCCGGCGATGCGCGGCCTGCGGCCCGGCCCGCCGCGCGGGCGGACGGCCATCGCCCTGTGCCTGCGCAACGAGGCCATGGCGCCCGTGCTCCAGCCGCTCGGCCCGATGCTCGATGGCCTGCCCGCGACCCATTTCGAACTCTGGTTTCTCTCCGACACCGTCGAGCCGGAATTCCGCGCGGCGGAGGATGCGGCCATCGCGACCTTCCGCCTCGCGCGGCCGGACGATGCCGCGCGCCTCCATCTGCGCCGCCGCTCCGCCAATGCCGGCTTCAAGGCCGGCAATGTCATGGAGTTCCTCGAGGCCGAGGGCGCGGATTACGACTACCTCCTCTGCCTCGATGCGGATTCCGTCATGACCCCGGCGGCCGTGCTGAAGCTGGTCGCCGCGCTGGATGCCGAGCCTGGCATCGCCATCCTCCAGCAGCTGATCGTCGGACGGCCGGTTGCCGCGCCCTTTCCGCGGCTCTTCCAGTTCGGCATGCGCGCGGGGATGCGGGCCTGGGCGACCGGGCAGGGGTGG
>NZ_CBDDFJ010000031.1:0-40618 GCF_965227005.1 Roseococcus sp. | reverse complement strand
ATAGCGACGGCAAGAAGGCCCAGACGGGCGAGCGCCGCGCGTTGGGCTCGGCCTGGGACAACGAGGCGACCCAGGGCTGGGCCGGCCTGTCCGACAAGTACTGGCTGACCGCGCTCACCCGCGGCGAGGACGGCGTGCCCGTGCGCAGCGCCTTCCGCCACACCGCCGACGGCGCGATCGACCGCTGGCAGGTCGACGTGGCCCCGCCCACGCCCCAGACCATCGCGGCCGGCGCGACCGGCCAGCTCTCGACGCGCCTCTTCGCCGGCGCCAAGGAAGTGCGGCTGCTCGACCGCTACACCGACGACCTGCACATCCAGAACCTGGACAAGGCGATCGACTTCGGCTGGTTCTACTTCATCACCAAGCCGTTCTTCTACGCGATCGACTGGCTGTTCCACTTCACCGGCAATTTCGGCATCGCCATCCTGATCTTCACGCTCGCGCTGAAGATCGCCTTCTTCCCGCTCGCCAACAAAGCCTACAAGAGCATGAGCCGGATGAAGGTGCTCGGTCCGAAGATGACCGAGATCAAGGAGCGCTATAAGGAAGAGCCGCAGAAGATGCAGGCCGAGATGATGGCGCTGTACAAGTCGGAGAAGGTCAACCCCGCCTCGGGCTGCCTGCCGATCCTGCTGCAGATCCCCGTCTTCTTCGCCCTGTACAAGGTGCTGCTGGTCACCATCGAGATGCGGCACGCGCCCTTCTTCGGCTGGATCCGCGACCTTTCGGCGCCCGACCCGACGAACCTGTTCAACCTCTTCGGGCTGCTCCCCTTCGAGCCGTCGCACTTCTTCCATCTGCCGGCCTGGGCGCTGATCATGGGCATCACCATGTTCATGCAGCAGCGCCTCAACCCGCAGCCGCCGGATCCGATCCAGGCCAAGGTCTTCGCCTGGATGCCGGTGATCTTCACCTTCATGCTCGCCAGCTTCCCCGCCGGCCTCGTGATCTACTGGACCTGGAACAACCTGCTCTCGGTCGCGCAGCAGTGGTCGATCATGCGGATGGACGCCAAGGGTCGGCCGCCCGCCCAGGGCGGTGGGACGACCGCCGTGGCGAAGAAGTGACCCTTCCCTCCGGCGGCCTCCTCGAAGCCCGCGACGACGAGGAGCGCGCCGCCCTGATCGAGGCGGGGCGCCTGCTCTTCGCGCGCAAGTGCGACTTCTTCACCGCGGCCCAGGGCCTGGACCACCTCCCCCCTCCCGAGGGGATCGAGGTGGCGCTGGCCGGGCGGTCGAATGTCGGCAAATCGTCGCTGATGAACGCGCTGACGGGCCAAAACTCCCTGGCCCGCGTCTCGGTCACGCCGGGGCGCACGAAGCAGCTCAACTTCTTCCGCGTGGAGGAAAGCGAGATGACGCTCGTGGACATGCCCGGCTACGGCTACGCCAAGGCCTCCAAGGCGATGAAGGAGGACTGGCAGGGCCTCATGTTCGACTTCCTGCGCGGCCGGCCGAACCTGCGCCGCGTGCTGCTGCTCATGGACAGCCGGATCGAGACCAAGCCCTCGGACACCGCCGTGATGGACCTGCTGGACCGCGCGGCCGTGCCCTTCCAGCTCATCCTCACCAAGGCCGACAGCGTGAAGCCCGGCCCGCTGGCCCGGCGCCGCGCCGAGATCGAGGCGCTGGCCCGCAAGCACCCCGCCGGCCATCCGCTCGTGATCACCACCAGCAGCGAGACGGGCCTGGGAATGGACGAGCTGCGCGCCGAGATGGCGGCCCTTCTCGTCTGAATCGACGACCGCCGGAGCCCGATCGGGACCCCGGCCTGGGTTGACGCAGCGCAGCGCGCATCCGATAGCCGGTTCAAAGCCTTCCAAGGACCGAGCATGGACGACGCCCTCGCCCAGATGCAGACGCTGACCGGCGCCCTGCCCTATCTCAAGCGCTATGACGACCAGATCGTGGTGGTGAAATACGGCGGCCACGCCATGGGCGAGGAGGAGACCGCGCTGCGCTTCGGCCGCGACATCGCGCTGCTGGAGCAGGTCGGCGTGAACCCCGTGGTCGTGCACGGCGGCGGGCCGCAGATCAACGCCATGCTCTCGCGCCTTGGCGTGAAGTCGACCTTCGTGCAGGGGCTGCGCGTGACCGACCAGCAGATGGTCGAGGTCGTCGAGATGGTTCTCGCGGGCACCGTCAACAAGCAGGTGGCCGAATCCATCACCCGCGCAGGGGCTATGGCCGTCGGCATCTCGGGCAAGGATGGCGGGCTGATCCGCGCCCGCAAGGCCACGCGCACCATCAAGGATCCCGGCTCCAACATCGAGCAGGTGCTGGACCTCGGCCTCGTCGGCGAGCCCGAGGAGATCAACACCAAGGTGCTGAAGCTGCTGATCGGCGCCGATATCGTGCCGGTCATCGCCCCCGTGGGCGTGGGCGCGGACGGGGTCACCTACAACATCAATGCCGACACCGTGGCCGGCGCCGTCGCGGGCGCGCTCTCGGCCGAGCGCATGCTCATGCTCACCGACGTGCCGGGCGTGATGGATGCGAACAAGAACTTCATCACCGAGATGACGGTGGCTGAGGCCCGCGCGGGCATCGCGGCCGGCTGGATCGCCGGCGGCATGATCCCCAAGGTCGAGACCTGCATCTACGCCGTCGAGCAGGGGGTGAAGGGGGCCGTCATCCTGGACGGGCGCGTGCCGCATGCCGTGCTGCGCGAGCTGTTCACGGTCGGCGGCGCGGGGACGCTCATTAAACCCTGAGTTCAGACAATCGCGCGATAGTTGTGAATATTTTCGCGACAATTGCACGCCCAGGTAGTAGATTCCTGGGCAGGGACGGACCGGGGTTGCGGAAGGCCGCAGCGCTCGCCGCCCCAGAGGTCTGACACGATGGGCGATTTCCGGAACGCCACGCTCCCTGAGATGCTCCGGCGTGGATGGGGCTCGCGAACCTCGGGACGAGCGCTCGCAACTTCGGCATGAGCTACAACCGGCTCAAGGTCCTGATCCTCGGCGCGGCCGCCCTCGCCCTTCTGGCGCTGGCTCCCTTCGTGGCACGGCTGCTCTGGCGCGGCGAGTTGATGACCGTGAGCGCCACGGAGGACGTTCTGACCCGCGCCGCGGATGTGGCGGAGTCGCTCCTCAACCGCCATCTCCTGCAGGTGGAGGGCCAGCTCGTCAGCCTGGGCGAGCTGATGGGCCAGGGCTTCCTCGACCGCGACGATGCCGGGCACGCCAGCCCCGCGCTGCGCGAGATGACGGCCCATAGCTTCACCTACCGCAACCTCCTGCTGACCGATCTGGACGGCTTGGTCTGGGCCTCGGCCGTGGCCTCGCGCATCGGCCACCCGCTGGCGATCCCGTCGGCACAGCTGCGCGCGGAACTGTCCCTCGGGACCACCGAGCTCTTCGGCCCCGTGCCGCATCCGCAGAGCGGCGAGCTCATGCTGGTCATGGTCCGCCGCATCACCGTCGGGCACGACCGGCCCGACATGCTCGCCGCCGCCGAGATCCCGACGGCGCTGATCACCTCGGCCCTGGCGCCCATGGTCAACCCCTCGGCGCTGCGCATCCGGCTGGAGCGGAGGGACGGGACGGTCCTCGCCGCCGGGCCGGGCCAGGAACATCTGGAAGGCGGGACCCTGATCCCGCTGCGCCAGCTGAGCCCCGACGTCGTCCGCGCCCCCAACCGGCAGGGCGAGGGCAAGGTGTTCGGCACGACGCGCGCGATCGCCTTCCCCGATCTGTTCGCCGTGATCATGCTGCCCGAGGACGTCGCCCTGGCGGAGTGGTATGGGATCCGCCACCGCGTCCTCATCGGCGCGGCGGTCATCGCCACGCTGATCCTGGTCCTCGCCATCGGCCTGCTGAGCGCGCTCGGCGCCCGCCACCGCGCCGCGCAGGACCGCGAGGCGGCGAGCCGGCGGCTCGCCGAAGCGGTCGAGAGCCTGGCCGACGGCTTCGCCCTGTGGGATGCGAGGGACCGGCTGGTGGTCTGCAATTCGCGCTACCGCCTCCTGATGGACCTGGGCGAGGAGGGGATAGGGCCGGGACTGCCCTTCGCGGACCTCGCGCGGCGCTGGATCAATCGGGGGCTCTACAGGAACCACGCGCAGTTGCCGGTCGACGCGCAGGTCGAGGAAGCCCTCCAGACGCATCGTTTTCCGGCCAGCCATGTCGATCGCGAACTGTCCGACGGGCGCTGGCTGCGCGTGGGCAAGCGGCGCGTGGCCGATGGCGGCACCGTCGTCGTGCTCTGCGAGATCACCGATGCCCGCCAGACCATGGCCGCCCTGGCCGAGGCGCGCGACCTTGCCGACCGCGCCGCCGCAGGCAAGTCGCGCCTGCTCACCCATGTCAGCCACGAGCTGCGCACGCCGCTCTCGGGCCTGCTGAGCCTCGCCGGGCGCATGGTGGGAGAGGCGAGCCTCTCGGCCGATCAGCGCCGCCAGGCGGTTCTGGTCGGCGCTACCGCCCGCCACCTGCTGGCCCTGGCCAATGAGGTGCTGGACCTCGCGGCCATGGAGGCGCGAAGCCTGACGCTGAACGTCGCGCCCACCGCCGCCGCCGCCATCTTCGAGGACGCGCTGGCCATGGTGCAGCCGCTGGCCGAGGCCAAGGAGGTGACGCTCGCCTTCACGGCCGAGGGGCTGCCGGCGCGCATCGAGGCGGATGCCACGCGGCTGCGGCAGATGGTGCTGAACCTGCTGGCCAATGCCGTGAAGTTTACCCCGCGCGGCAGCACCGTCCGCCTCGACGTGACGACGCGGTCCGTGCCGCCCGTGCTGCGCATCGAGATCCTGGACCAGGGCCAGGGCGTGCCGGACAGCGAGCGCGACCGCCTCTTCACCGACTTCACGCGCCTCGCCCCCTCGGAGACGGAGGGCACCGGGCTGGGGCTGTCCATCACCGCCCGGCTCACGGCGCTGATGGACGGGCGGATCGGCTGCACCGACGCCCGCGGCGGTCCCGGCGCCTGCTTCTGGGTGGAGCTGCCGCTGGTCGCCGTCGCGCCCGAACCCGTCCTCGCCCGGATGCCGGACGCCGATGCCGATCCCGTGCGCAGGCTGCGCCTGCTCGCGGTGGACGACGTGCCGGCCAATCTCTCGGTGATGCGGGCCCTGCTGGCGACGACCGGCTTCGAGGTGGAGACCGTCCTCGACGGCGCCGGCGCGCTGGCGGCGGTGGAACGCGCCGCGGGCGAGGACCGGCCCTTCGACATCGTGCTGATGGACGTGATGATGCCGGGGATGGATGGCCTCGAGACCACGCGGCGGCTGAAGGCCCTGCCGGGCGCGGCCGGGCGCATGCCCGTGGTCGCCGTCACGGCCAGCGTCTTCCCCGAGGACGTCGCGGCCTGCCGCGCGGCAGGCATGGCGGCGCATCTGAGCAAGCCCGTGGAGCGCCTTCAGCTCCTGCGGATGCTGGCCTCGATGATCGCCGATCCCTCCGGGTCGGCGAGCGGCGACCTCGCCGCGCTGCGCCCGCATTTCCTGGCCGAGCTCCGCCGGCGCCTGGAGCAGCTGGAGGCGCCCGGACGGGAGGGGTGCGGACTGGAGGGGCGTGCCCAGCTGGAGGCGATGCATGCCGTCGCGGGCATCCTGGGGCATCTGGGCGAGCCCGAACTGACGGAGACGGCGCGGCTCGTCCTCAGGGCGCTTCGCGAGGGGGATCCCGCGGCGCCGGGGCGAATGGCGGCGTTGCTGGTCGAGCTGGGGCGGGCCTTCCCGCGCTACGCCCTCGCCGAGGCGGCCGCCTGAGGCGCTCAGGCGGGCTTCGCGCCGTCCCGCTCGATCATCAGCCGCCGCGCCTCGGGCGGAATCGGCGTGCTGGCACCGTCCTGCACGCAGACCAGCAGCGCCTTGCATTCGAAGCAGAGGCCGCCCTTCCAGACCGCGTAGTCATGCGTGAAGCTGGTGTTGCGCAATCCCGGCACGCGCATCGTCAGCAGCACCTCGTCCTGGAAGCCGAGGGCGCGGACGTAGCGCGCCTCCAGCTTGGCCACGACCGGCCCCGGCGCATCGGCGCGCAGCACCTGGCCGAGCGAGCGCCAATGGTCCACGCGCAGGTCCTCGAACATCACGAGATAGGCCGTGTGGTTCACATGGCCGTAGAGATCACATTCCGCCCAGCGGATGCGGTGGCGCACCATCACGCTCCACTCGCCCTCGACGCCGAATTCCTCCGCCAGCGATGCCATGCCCGACTCCCGTTCTGAGCCGCGCAGGCTGGACGAAATCCCTCCCGCCATCCACCCTGCGCCCTGGATCGCATGAGACATCACCCATTGCGCCGCAGGGGCATCCTGCTGTCGGGAGGCCTGCTGGCGGCGCCGCGCCTAGCCCGCGCCGCCTGGCCGCTGGACCGCCCGATCGATCTCCTCGTCCCCGCCGCGGCGGCGACCCCGCCCGACGCGCTGGCACGGCTCGTCGCGCGGCATCTCGCGCGGCAGATGCCGGGCGCGCGCATCGCCGTGGTGAACCGGCCCGGCGCGGGCGGGCAGATCGGCTTCGAGGCGCTCTTCCACGCGCCCGCCGACGGCTATGCGCTGGGCCTGGTCACGGGCGCGGCGCTGCAGGCCCTCGCGATCGAGCGGCGCGTGCGCTACGAGCCGGAAGCCTTCACCTTCCTCGCCAATATCGTCGAGGATCCGGGCGGATTCTGGGTGAAGGCCAACAGCCCCTGGACCAGCCTCGCCGACCTCCGGCGCGCGGCCCGCGGCGGGCCGGGCGAGCTCGGCGTCGGCACCACGGGCATCGGCAGCGACGACCACCTGCTCCTGATGGACTTCGAGGCGGCCGCGGAAATCGCGCTGCTGCATGTGCCCTATGCCGCCATCCGGCCGATCCAGCGCGACCTGCTGGCCGGAACCCTGCCGCTGGCCGCCTTCCCGGCGAGCGAGGCGCTGCCGCTGCTGCGCAGCCAACGTATCCGCGGCCTGGCCCTGGCCGCGCCGGAACGCTGGGCGGCGATCGGGGACCTGCCCACCTTCCGCGAAAGCGGCTTTGACCTGCGCGGCGGCGCCACGCGCGGAATCGCGGGCCCGCCGGGCCTGCCGGGCGAGGTGACGCTGCAATTCGAGCTCGCGTTGAGGGACATGCTGACCGATCCCGAATTCCTCCGCGAGGCCGAGGCGCAGACACTCCCGCTGCGCCCGCTCGTGGGCGCAGCCTATCGGCGGATGATGGCGGCGGAGGATGCCGCGCTCCAGGCGCGGTGGCGGCGGCGGCCCTGGCGCGAGTGAAGCGCGATCCGCCGCGCCGGATCGCGCTTCGGCCTTTGCCGAGAGGGCGCTTCACCGTTTCGGCGATTCCACCGGAACGGATCGCACTCCAGGCAGATTGCCCTTGCGCCGGAGGTGCCGGCCCCGTCACGCTCCCTGAAAATTCAGGGAGGCCTTCATGACCAGCCGTCGCCAGATTCTGGCGGGGGGCGCGGCCGCGCTCGCCGCGCCGCGCCTCGCCGCCGCGCAGGCCGCCTGGCCGGGCGAGCGCCCCATCGAGGTCATCATCCCCTTCCCCGCCGGCGGCGGCGTGGATGTGATGGCGCGGATCGTCATGCCCCTGGTCGCGGCGCAGATTCCCGGCATGCGCCACGTCGTCACCAACAAGATCGGCGCGGCCGGGCAGATCGGGCTGGAGGCGATCTTCAACGCCGCGCCCGACGGCTATACCCTCGGCGCCACCACCCTGCCCGCGCACAACGCCATCCCGATGGAGCGCCCCGCGCGTTACCGGGCGATGGATTTCACCTTCCTCGCCAATGTCGTGGGCGATGCGAACTGCTTCTATGTCCGCGCCGACAGCCCCTTTCGCAACGTGGCGGACCTGGTGGCTGCCGCAAAGGCACGGCCCGGCCAGCTCACCTACGGCACGACGGGCGTGGGCTCGGACGATCATCTCTTTATGCTGAACTTCGAGCAGGCGGCGAACGTGCCCCCGCTGGTCCATATCCCCTTCCCGGGGGCCGCGCCGCTCATCCCGCAGCTGCTGGGCGGCCACATGGACTTCGCCGCGATCAATGTGGGCGACGCGCTGGCGATGAAGCGCGAGGGGCGGCTGCGCATCCTCGCCCAGGCCGCCGAGACCCGCTGGGAGGAGGCGCCGGACGTGCCGACCTTCCGCGAGGAGGGGCTCGAGGTGCTCAACGGCGCCGAACGCGGGCTGATCGGTCCGCCCGGCCTGCCCGAGGCGATGACCGCGCGGCTGACGGCGGCTTTCGCGGTGGCGCTGCGCGACACGGATTTCCTCCGCGAGGCCAGGCGCCAGTTCATGCCGCTGCACACCCTCGTCGGGGCGGATTACCGGGCGATGGCCCAGCGGACGGAGGATCAGCTGCAGGTTCTGTGGCAGCGCCGGCCCTGGCGGGAGCGCTAGGGCGATCACGCCCCCTGGTACAGCGCCTTCAGCGCGAGGCGCCGCAGCATGTTCCGGCACAGCCCGTCCACCTCGCGACGGTCCGTGAGCTGCGGATGCACGCTGGCCCAGGCGGCGGCCAGCCGCCGCCAGAAGAGGCCGAGCTCCACCAGCCGGTCCCGCACCCTGGCCTGCGCCGCCGCCAGGCGGGTTGCCGCGCCGAGCGTCGCGTTGCCGTCCAGCATGGCGACGGCCGCCGCCCGGAGGTTCTCCGCCGTCTCGCGCGGGACCGAGGCCAAGGGATCGATCTGGCGCAGGGCATGCGCCAGCAGGTCGCCCGACCAGCCGGCCTCGCGCACCAGCACGCGGGTCGTGGCGGAGACCATCCGCTCCATGCCCTCGTAATCGGGCTGGGCGGCGGCGGCGGCCAGCACCTCGGCATGCGCGCAGGCCAGGCGCTGCAGCCCCTTGGCCAGCCCGGCCACGCGCTCCAGCGCGAAGCCGCCCTCGCCGATGCAGCGCGCCGCGGCGAGCTCGAACATATGCGCCCCGGGCGGGGTCCGGCGCAGCGCGTCGAGAAAGGCGCCGCCCGCCTCCCCGGAACCACGCTCCAGCGCGGAGACGAGCGCGGTGGTGGCGGCGTAGAGCTGATGGTCCTCAGGCGGCGGCAGTGGTTCGCCGCGCAAGGTGGGCGGCATGGGATCGCCGGGACTGACCGATTCGACGAGGCGCAGCGCCGAGGGCATGAGCCGCAGCAGGCGGAAGTCCCGGCTGGCGGGCGGGATGTCGAGGGCGGAATGCGCCTGTTCGATGTCGAGGACCAGGCGCAGCGCCTCGAAGCGGCGGACGAGGATGATTCCACCCGAGGGCGCGCGCTCGAAGGCGAGGCTGGGATCGGCGAGCCAGGTCGCGTCGAAATCGAAGGCCGCGGGGGGCCATGCCTCGTCCGGCGCGACGCCGGGAAAGCGCACAGGATCGAAGGCCAAGGGATCGAGAAGACGGGGATTCGGATCCTCGACCTTCAACATCGGGGCGACAACATGGGGGCGGCAGGACACGGCACCGCCACAGCTTCCTTCCCGATCGGTTAACAATCGATGACCGCCAACGGCGTTTGCATGCCTTGCCGCAACTGGTATCGGAGGCGGGCGGCGGTGCAACGGCCCGGCCCGTAAGGGGTTGTATTTCGAATGCCTGTCGACCTGCCTGCCCATCCGGGAAAGCATTTTCTCTCCCGTCAGTTCCGGCGCCTTCGCAAGCTGGCCTATTGGACCGTGTCCGGCCAGCTGCCCGCGCAGCTGCGCGCGCGCCAGGACATGATCCGCGCGCGCTGGGCCTTCCTGGTGGACACCGTGATGCTCCGTGCCGGCACCCGCTCGCCGCTCCGCTCCCGCCTTGGCCTTCCCGCCGCCCTCCCCACGCCGGCCGCCGCGAGCCTGGTCCTGCCGACCTCCGACGCGCCGGTCCTGTCCATCCTCATCCCCACCTACGGCCAGGTCGACTACACCCTGCGCTGCCTCGCCACCCTCGCCGCCCACCCGCCGCGCGTCCCCTTCGAGGTCCTCGTCGCCGACGACGCCTCGGCCGATCCCCAGCTGCCCCAGCTGCGCCAGGTCCGCGGCATCCGCCTCACCGAGCGCACCGCCAATCTGGGCTTCCTGCGCTCCTGCAACGCTGCCGCACTGGACGCACGCGGCCAGTTCCTCTTCCTGCTCAACAACGACACCGAGGTCATGCCCGGCGCGCTCGACGCCCTGCTCGACACCCTGCGCGACCACCCCCGGGCCGGCCTCGCCGGCGCGCGACTGCTCTATCCCGACGGCTGGCAGCAGGAGGCCGGCGGCATCCTCTGGGACGACGCCTCCGCCTGGAACTACGGCAACCGCGACGACCCCAGAAAGCCCCAGTACTGCTATCTGCGCGAGGCCGACTACATCTCCGGCGCCGCCATCATGATCCCCACCGACCTGTGGCGCGCCCTCGGCGGCTTCGACGAGCACTACCTGCCCGCCTATTGCGAGGACAGCGACCTCGCTTTGCGCATCCGCCAGGCCGGGCGCAGCGTGCTCTATCAGCCGCGCGCCATCGTCATCCACCACGAGGGCGTCTCCCACGGCACCGACACCAACCAGGGCCTCAAGGCCTACCAGGTCACCAACCGCGACAAGCTCCTCCAGCGCTGGGCCGGCCTCCTCGCCGAGGACCAGCTGCCCAACGGCCAGCGCGTCCTGCGCGCCCGCGACCGCGCGCGGCACCGCAAGGTCACCCTCGTGCTGGACAACAACGTCCCCGAGCCCGATCGCGACGCCGGCTCGCGCACCATGGTCGCCTTCATGGAGGCGCTGATCGCGGCCGGGCGGGTCGTGAAGTTCTGGCCGCTGAACGGCCTCGCTCTGCCCGGCTATACCGAGGCCCTGCAGCAGCGCGGGGTGGAGGTGCTCTACGGACCCTGGTCGGGCTCCTTCGCGAGATGGATCACCGAGAACGGCGCCGAGATCGACGAGGTGCTGCTCTCGCGCCCCCATGTCGCGGCCGAGACGCTCGCGCTTCTGCGCCGGCACACCGCCGCGCCCATCGTCTTCTACGGCCACGACCTCCATCACGCCCGCGTCCGCCGCGAGGCCGAGGCCACCGGCCAGACCTCAGCCCTGGCCGAAGCCGAGCGGCTGCTGGCCGAGGAGCGCCTGGCCTGGCGCGGGGCGGATCTCTCGCTCTACCCCTCCGAGGAGGAGGCCCAGGCCGTGCGCGCGCTGGAGCCGGGGGCCGCCGTGCGCGCCATCACCCCCTATGCCCTGGCCGAGCGCGAGGGCCCCGCCCCCGTGCCCGAGGGCCGGGACGGGCTGCTCTTCGTCGCGGGCTTCGGGCACAGCCCCAACGAGGACGCAGCGGTCTGGTTCGTGCGCGACATCCTCCCGCGGGTCCGCGCCGCGCGGCCGGGCACGCGGCTGACCCTTGCGGGCTCCAACCCCACCCCGGCCGTGCAGGCCCTGGCGGGCGAGGAGATCGAGGTCACGGGCTTCGTGACGGAGGCGGAGCTGGCGCGGCGCTATGACGCCGCGCGGGTCGTCGTCTGCCCGCTGCGCTTCGGGGCGGGGGTAAAGATGAAGGTCGTCGAGGCGCTGCACCAGGGCGTGCCCCTCGTCACCACACAGGTCGGAGCACAAGGGCTGGAGGGGCTCGGCGAGGCCATCGACGTGACCGATCGGCCGGAAGACTTCGCCGCCGCCATCCTGCGACTGCTCACCGACGACCGGTACTGGATCCAGCGCTCCGAGGCCGCCGCCCGCTTCACTTCCGGACGCTTCTCGCAGGAGGCGCTGCGGCTCGACCTCGCCTCGGCCTTCGAGGCGGCGGAACAGACCGCCGCACCGCGCGCCGGCGGGATCAGCGCAGCCGGCTGAAGGCGACCCAGGCGCGCAGCAGCAACCCCATTCCACGCGCGTGATGCGCCAGGCCCGACCGCCGCAAGGCGGCCAGCCGGCGAAGCGGCGAGGCGGCGCGCAGGCCCTCCACCTCCGCCAGGGTGCGGCGGGCCTCGGGGGTCAGCGGCGCGTCGCGCAGGGCGGCGGCGTGCCGGGCGAGCGGCGCGAGGAAGCTGTCCGCCCCGCGCGCCAGGGCGCGGCGCGCGCGCTGGCGCAGCCCCGAGGCGCCACCCACCAGATTGCCCGGATGCTGGCGATAGAGGATGCGCGGCTCGGGATCGAAGATCAGCCGCCCGCCGCTCCCGGTCACCACCAGCACGCACCACCAGTCGTGCAGCGCGCCCTGCGGGAAGGGCAGGCCGAGCACGAGGCCGCGCGCCCGCGCATCCATCACCATGGTGCAGCCGGCGGCGATGTTGTGGGCCAGCAGCGTGGCGAAGCACGGCGCGCGGTCCGGCACGGGCGAGAGCCCGATCGGCGCGAGCTCGGGCGTCACCAAGGTAAGGCGCGTGCAGACCACCGTCGCGACGCCCTCGCCCAGCTGCGCGGCCGCGCGCGCCAGCTTGTCCGGCAGCCAGACGTCGTCCTGGTCCATGAAGGCATAGGCCCCGCCCTCCGGCGCGGCGGCCAGCAGCGCCATGAAGGAGCCGCCCGCGCCCAGCCGCTCGGACGGGCTGCGCAACTCCTCCACGCGCCCCGGATGGGCCGCCGCGAAATCGCCCAGGATCGCCACCGTGCCGTCGTTCGACCCATCGTCGCGCCAGAGCAGACGCCAATCCACCCCCTCCTGGGCGGCGAGGCTGGCGAGCTGCTCGGGCAGATGCGGGGCGCCGTTATAGGTCGCGAGGAGAACGTGGATGGGGGCCATGGCCGGCAAGGTCCCGCGAAGGGGCTCGCCGTCAAGCCCAGGGGTCTTCGCCAGCTTCCCAAAGCCGGCGTCGCGCGGCATAGCAGGACCCCTCCGGACGGCGTCCGGCCCCATCCGCGAAGGACGTCTTTCTTGATCATTCGTGCCCGTGCCCCGCTGCGCCTCGGTCTCGCCGGAGGAGGCACCGACGTCTCCCCCTATACCGACCTGCATGGCGGGGCGGTGATGAACGTCACGATCGATCGCTACGCCTATGCCATGGTGGAGCCGCTGACGGGCGACGAGATCGTCGTCGAGAGCGTCGATCTCCAGCGCCGCCGCGCCTATCCGCTGGCCGCGCGCCTGCCGCTGGACGGCGAGCTGGACATCGCCAAGGCCGTCTACAACCGCATCATCGCCGATTACGGCCAGGGCCGCGCCCAGGCCGTGCGGATCAGCACCTTCTCCGAGGCGCCGGCCGGATCGGGCCTGGGCTCCTCCTCGGCGATTGTGGTGGCGCTCGTGCAGGCCTTCACCGAATGGCTCGGCCTGCCCTTGGGCGAATACGACGTGGCGCATCTCGCCTATGTGATCGAGCGGCAGGATATCGGCCTGCATGGCGGCCGGCAGGACCAGTATGCCGCGGCCTTCGGCGGCTTCAACTACATGGAATTCTACGCGAACGACCGCGTCATCGTGAATCCGCTGAAGATCAAGCAGGAGGTCGCCAACGAGCTCGCCTCGCGCACCATGCTCTGCTTCACCGGCGTCTCGCGCGAGAGTGCGACGATCATCGCCGAGCAGAGCCAGAACGTGCGCTCAGGTTCCACCAAGTCCATCGAGGCGATGCATGCGCTGAAGGCCTCCGCGCAGCAGATGAAGGAGGCGCTGCTGCGCGGCGACTTCGAGCTGCTGGCCGAGACGCTGCGCGAGGGCTGGCAGCAGAAGCGCGCCATGGCGGCCGGCATCAGCAATGCCCGCATCGAGGAGGTGCAGGCCGCGGCAATGGGCGCCGGCGCCTATGCCGGCAAGGTCTCTGGCGCGGGCGGAGGCGGCTTCATGATGCTGCTGGTGCCGCTGGAGCGCCGGCTCGGGCTGATCGCCACGCTGGAGGCGATGGGCTGCCGGGTGGAGGGCTGCTTCTTCACCCAGGAAGGCGCCACCGCCTGGCGCGTGCGCTCCTGAGGCCGCCTCACCGGCCGCGGCGGAAGAGGTAGGAGAGCGCCTGGCGCGGCGACCGCGAGACCTTCCTCAGGATCATCGCGGCCCCCTCTTCCAACAACTGTCGCCGTTCGTCGATCGCCCAGGTCGCTGTCGCCGCCTCGACGTAGCAGCGCGCGCCCTCGGTGCCCGCGGACAACAGGAACGGGCCGAAGCGGCCCGCCTCCAGCCGCACGCGATTCTCCGGCAGCATGGTCCAGACACGGGTGAGCAGCGCGTTGCCGTCCATCGCGGGACAGGCCCCGTATTCCGCGAGAAAGGCCCAGTCGCGTCCCGGCAGCGCATGGACCGTGAAGCCGGCCGCGCCGAAGAGGTGCCGCAGCCCTTCGACGGAATAGCTGGCGATATGCCCGCGGCGGAAGGGATCGAGGTAACCGGGGTCGTCGCGCTCCACGAACTCCGGCTGAGCGGAGTTGAAATACCAGAGCGCACTTGGCTCGGAGACGGCGGCGAGCTGCCCGAGCATCGTCGCGAGGATCGCCGGCGGCAGATGCTCGATCACCTCGATGCAGGTCCCGCCGTCGAAGCGGCCCTCGAGGTCGGAGAGGAAGCCCGTCCGGTAGTTCGGGTGGCGGGCCCGGAATTCCGGCGGCGGCGGGAAGGGCTCGATGCCCCAGAAGGTCCCGGCGATCTCCGGCAGCAGCTCCGCGGCGGCGTCCAGCAGCGTGCCCGCGCCGCAGCTCACGTCGAGGAAGCGGCGGACGGGACGGCGCGCATAGAGGAAGACCTCGGCCAGCCGGATCAGCGAGGCGCCATAGCCCCGTGCCCGCGCGGCGGAGAGCTCGGCCCGCCAGTAGTCGTCGTCGTATTGCCGAGCCTCGCCGGCCATGGTGCGGTCAAGGAAGGCCTGCTCGGCGAGGATGCTGCCGCAGCCGTCACAGCGCAGATAGGGCACGCCCTCCACCTCGCGCAGCGGCCGAAGGGCGCCAACCCGACAGACAGGGCATGGTCCGGACATTTCCATCCCTGATCTCTACGGCATCGTAACAGGCCGTGAAACATTCAACTCCTGCACTGGTTTCCCAGCGCACGCCGCTACGACGCTTTCCGAACCGAATTTTGGCGGAGCGACGCGCGCTCCCAGCAGCCGACGGCGCACCACGCTGGCTCTGATCCGCCGGCACCAAACACTTAGCCAATCGGCTTATCTTCTTGACGACGACAGGCAACCCATGTCAGTTAGCCATATGGCTAACCTTGATCAGGTCTTTCACTCCCTGTCGGACGGCACCCGCCGCGCGGTGATCGCGCAGCTCGCCACCGGCCCGGCCACGATCGGCGATCTCGCACAGCGGCATCGCATGGCGTTGCCGAGCTTCATGAAGCACATCCGCGTGCTCGAAGAGAGCGAGTTGGTCACGTCCCGGAAACTGGGTCGGGTGCGCATGTGCCAATTGCGCCCTGACGCCCTCGCCACCGCGCAGGGGTGGATCGAGCAGGAACGCCGCGTCTGGGAGGCCCGGCTGGATCGGCTGGACGCCTTCGTCGAAACACTGGCTGCAAAGGAAGATGCCCGTGGAACTGAATGAGCAACTCGATCTGCTTCTCGAACGCATCGTGAAGGCGAGCCCGGCCCAGCTCTGGCGGGCCTGGACGGAGCCGGAGCTGCTCCGGCAATGGTTCGCACCGCGCCCCTATGGCGTGGCCAAGGCCGAGATCGATCTGGTGGCGGGCGGCCGCTTCAACATCGTGATGCAGTCGCCGGATGGAACGGCCTTTCCGGAGAAGCCGGGCTGCATCCTCGTGGTGGAGCCGCAGCGGCGCCTGGTCTGGACCGATGGTCTCGGCCCGGATTTCCGGCCGAATGCCGAAGCCTTCTTGACGGCTGATATCACGATGGAACCGGTGCCCGGCGGTACGCGCTATCGCGCGGTGGTGCGCCACAAGAGCCCCCAGGACCGGACGAAGCACGAGGAGATGGGGTTCTTCCAGGGCTGGAGCACCTGCCTCACCCAGCTGGAGGAACTCGCGGGACAGCTCGGAGACTGAGGCGCAGCCGGCGCGCCCCGGCCCTGGGGCGCGCCAGGCCGGGAAACCGGCCTTCAGCTCCCGACCGCGCCGCCGCCGGTCTTCGTGATGACCACCACCGAGGGCCGCGGCGGCATGTCCGGCTCGAAATCCGGCCAGCGCGTCGAGGGCTCCTCGAAGGTGCTGCCCGCGTCCTCGCCGGGATGCTGGATCGCGAGGAAGAGCGCGCTGTCATCGGGCAGCATCAGCGGCCCGCAGACCTCGGCCCCCGTGGGCGCCTGGTAGAAGAGGCGCGTCAGCGCGCGCCCCGCCCCAGTGGTGTCGGCGGCATAGAGGCCGTCGGCCACGCCCGCCGCCGATGTCGCGCCGTCGGTCGCGATCCAGATGCGGCCCTTGCTGTCGAAGGTGCAGTTGTCGGGGCAGGAGAGCCAGCCCTCGTCGCTCGTCGCGCGGTGGTATTGAGCCCCGGCGTCGATGCCCGGCTTGCCGGCGCGCAGGAAGAGGCTCCAGCGCATGGTCTCGGCCGCGTGGCCACGCGCATTCGCGGCGCCGGGCGGAACGATCTCCAGCACATGGCCATGGGCATTGGCGGCGCGCGGATTGGCGGCGTTCACCAGCGCCTCCGTCCGCGCCGTGTTGTTCGTCAGCATGACATAGACCACGCCGGTGACGGGATTGGTTTCCACATCCTCAGGCCGGTCCATGGGCGTGGCTTCGAGCAGGTCCGCCGCGCGGCGCGTCTCAATGAGCACCTCGGCCTGGCTGGCAAAGCCGTTGGCCGCCGTCAGCGGGCCCTGGCCGTGGACGAGCGGCAGCCAGCGCATCGTCCCGTCGGCGTCGAACTTCGCGACGCTGAGAACGCCCTCGTCCAGCAGGTCGCGATTGGCCGCGAGATCCTGGGGGTTCCAGGGCCGCGCGGTGACGAAGCGATAGACGTAGTCGAAGCGCTCGTCGTCGCCCATGTAGATCACGACGCGGCCGTCGGGCGCGATCGCGTGGGTCGCGCCCTCGTGCTTAACGCGGCCGAGCGCCGTGCGCTTGATGGGCGTGCTGGCAGGGTCATAGGGGTCGATCTCGACCACCCAGCCGAAGCGGTTGGCCTCGTTCGGCTCCTTCGCGCGATCGAAGCGGGCGATGTGGCGGTGCCACCCGTAGGCTGGCGTGGGCGTGATGCCGTAGCGGCGGTGGCTCTCGGCCTGCGTGGCATCGGCCAGCTCCCCGCCGAAATAGACGTTGAAGTTCTCCTCGCAGGTGAGGATCGTCCCCCAGGGCGTGGTGCCGCCGGCGCAGTTGTTGAACATGCCGAGTACGCGCGTGCCGGTGGGGTCCGCGCTGGTGCGCAGGCGCGGATGGCCGGCGGCGGGGCCGGAGATCGTCATGGGCGTGGCGCCGGTGATGCGGCGGTTGAGGCGGGGATCGCCGGCGGGCTTCCAGCGTCCCTCCACGCGCTCCAGCTCCACGACGCTGCCGCCATGGGCCATCAGCTCGGCCTGGACCTGCTCGGCCGAAACGCGGGCGCGGGCCTGGCTGTTGGTACCCATGCCGGGGAACATCAGATTGGTGTTGGTGTATTCGTGATTGGCCCAGAGCAAGGCGCGCGTGCCGATGCGCCCACCGCGCGCCGGCGGCAGCACGGCGATGAAGTCGTTGTTGTAGCCGAACTGCATCGCCTGCGAGGCGGCCGTGACGCGGCGCGGGTCGAAGGCCGGCGCGCCGGGCAGCACGGGATCGCCCCAGCGGATGACGACATGCTTCTCATGGCCCTCGGCCACGGCGTCGGTCTGGGCGAGCTGGTGGCTGAGCTCGGGGAAGGTCAGGCTGGAGGGGCCGCCGCGCATCGGCGCGCGCGCCTGCGCGCTGCCGGCGATGCCGCTGGCGAGCGCACTCAGCAGCGCGCCGCGCCTGGAGAAGCGCGCGGCGATGATCTCGCCGATGGTGGCGCGCGGCGCGGGGTTGCTGCCGATGTCCTCGGGCTCGCCGCAGTCGTCTTCGATGCTCATCTGGTCCTCGGGGATACGCGTCTGGCCGCAACATGCCCGAGGACAGTGCGGCCCAGGATGAAGTTACAGAGATAAGTCAGTCGGGGGTGTAGTGAGGCCGGGCGTCGAGGGGCCGGCCGGCAAACTTCAGCCGTTTCAGCCCCAGAGCCGCGCCGCGCCGAGCACGCCCGAGCTGTCGCCATGGACCGCCGGCACGATCCGCGTCCGCACCACATCGGAGAAGACGTGGCGCGGCAGGAGCCTCGGCAGTTCCTCGTAGAGATGCGCCATGTTGGACAGGCCACCGCCGAGAACCACGACCTCCGGGTCGAGCAGGTTCACCACATGCGCCAGCGCCCGGGCGAGGCGGTCCGCATGCCGCGCCAGGGCGCCGCGGGCGGCAGGATCGGCACGCCCCGGCAGGACGGTAGCGTCGCGCGCCCCCGGCCCGTCGGCCTCGGCGGCCAAGGCCGGACCGCAGAGAAAGGTCTCGATGCAGCCGCGCTGGCCGCACCAGCAGGCGGGGCCAGGGAATTCGTCGGTGGTCATCCAGGGCAGCGGGTTGTGGCCCCATTCCCCGCCGATCCGGTTGAAGCCCTCCAGCAGCCGGCCCCTGATGACGATGCCCGCCCCCACGCCCGTCCCGAGGATCACCGCGAAGACGCTGGAGGCCCCCGCCCCGGCGCCGTCCGCCGCCTCGGAGAGCGCGAGGCAATTCGCGTCGTTGGAGATCCGCACCTGGCGCCCCAGCGCGGCGGCGAGGTCGGCATCCAGACGCCCGCCGTTCAGCCAGACGGAATTGGCCCCGCGCACCAGCCCGGTCGCGGGCGAGAGGCTGCCGGGGATGCCCACCCCCACCGTGCCGCGCGCGCCGAGCTCGGCCTCGGTCTCCGCGACCAGACCGGCGATGGCGGCGATCACGCCCGCATAATCCGGCGGCGTGGATCTGCGGCGGCGCAGCCGCTGCGCCCCCTGGGCGTCCAGCGCCACAACCTCGATCTTGGTCCCGCCCAAATCCACGCCGATCCGCATCGCGGCAAGCTGCGTCGGCGGCACCCTTGCGGGCAAGCCCCCGGGGATGCTGGATAGGCGCAATGTCCGATCCTCTCGACCTCCGCGGCCTCGCCTGCCCGCTCCCCGTGCTCAAGGCCAATAAGGCGCTGCGCGGCATGGCGCCGGGCGAAACCCTGGTCCTGCTCGCCACCGACCCCGCCGCCGTGAAGGATTTTCACGCCTATGCCCAGGAGACGGGGCACGAGCTGCTCGCCTGGGCGGAGGAGGAGGACGAGCCCGGCCAGCGCGTCTTCCGCTTCGCCCTGCGCCGGAGGGAAGCGCCATGACCGTCCTGCTCCTCACCCATCGCGACGGGCTCGCCCACGACATGGGCCTGGGCCATCCCGAATGCCCGGACCGGCTGCGCGCCGTGCTCCAGGCCCTCGATTCGGAGGAATTCGCCGACCTGCTGCGCGACGAGCCGGAGGAGGCGAGCGTGGAGCAGCTCACCCGCGTCCACCCGGCCGATTACGTGGCGGCGATTCTGGCCATCCGCCCCCAGCCCGGCGACCGCATCGCGCTGGATGGCGATACCGTCATGTCCGCGGGCAGCGCGCGGGCCGCGCTTCTGGCCGCGGGGGCTGCCGTCCGCGCCGTGGACGAGGTCTGCACCGGCAAGGTGCTCCGCGTCTTCTGCGCGACCCGCCCGCCCGGCCATCATGCCGAGACGCGCAAGCCCATGGGCTTCTGCTTCTTCTCCAACGCGGTCGTCGCCGCGCGCCACGCCCAGGCGGTGCACGGGCTGGCGCGGGTTGCGATCCTGGATTTCGACGTCCATCACGGCAACGGCACGCAGGATTGCATGAAGGACGACCCCTCGATCCTCTTCGTCTCCTCGCAGCAGATGCCGCTCTATCCCGGCAGCGGCGCGGCCTCGGAGACGGGGGTGGGCAATGTCTTCAACGCCCCCCTGCCCCCCGGCGCCACGGGCGAGGCCTTCCGCGCCGCCTGGGAGAACCTCTTCCCGGCCATCGAGGCCTTCGCGCCGCAGCTGATCGTCGTCTCGGCCGGCTTCGATGCCCATGCGCGCGATCCCCTCGCCCAGCTTCGCCTGCATGAGGAGGACTTCGCCTGGATCACAACGCAGATCTGCGCGCTGGCCGACCGTTGCTGTTCCGGCCGGGTGGTCAGCCTTCTGGAGGGCGGCTATGACCTCGAAGCCCTCGCCGCCTCGGCTGCGGCGCATGTCCGGTCCCTGCTGCGCAGCTGAGACCCGCTTGCAACTGATACCGATCGGTTCGCGGAATTTGGGTTTCGCCGCCGGAAGCGATATACTCGCCCGTTCAGCGGGATAATGCCCAGTGGAGGGGCAGCGATGACCACCGACGCCCCTATGGCGACCACCACGTCCGACGACCTCGGCAACCTTCCCTTCGAGGAGGCCCTCGGCCAGCTCGAAGGCATCGTGCGGTCGCTCGAAGGGGGCAAGAGCACCCTCGCCCAGGCCATCGCCGAATATGAGCGCGGCACGGCGCTGCGCCGCCATTGCGAGGCGAAGCTGGCCGAGGCCGAGGCCAAGGTCCAGGCGGTGGTCGAAGGCGCGGGCGGCTTGAGCCTGCGCGACGTCGAATAGAACAAGGCTCGGGATAGGGATCGCGGGAATAGTTATGGATACGGTGACGGGCGGACATTCCGCCGCCTCCCTCTCGGCCGCGATGACGCAGGCCGCCCAGGATATCGACTCGGCGCTCGACCAGCTCCTCCCCGTCGCCGAAGGCGACGAGGCGCGGCTCTTCGCCTCGATGCGCTACTCCACCATCGGCGGGGGCAAGCGCCTGCGCGGCTTCCTCGTGCTCGAGGGCGCGAAGCAGTTCGGCGTCTCGCGCACCTCTGCGCTGCGCGTGGCCTGCGCCATCGAGATGATCCACGCCTACAGCCTCGTCCATGACGACCTGCCGGCCATGGACAATGACGACCTGCGGCGCGGCAAGCCGACGAACCACAAGGCCTTCGACGAGGCGACCGCCATCCTCGCGGGCGATTCGCTGCAGAGCCAGGCCTTCACGGTGCTGGCCGACGAGGCCACCCATCCCGACCCGCAGGTCCGCATCGAGCTCGTCCGCATGCTCGCCCACGCCTCCGGCCCGCGCGGCATGTGCGGGGGCCAGATGCTGGACATGATGGCCGAGCAGGCCGGCGTGCCGCTGGAGGAATCGGCCATCGGCCGGCTCCAGCTGCTCAAGACCGGCAAGCTGATCGAATTCTCGGCCGAGGCCGGCGCCGTGCTGGGCAAGGCCGCCGGCTCCCAGCGCCAGGCCCTCGCGCAATATGGCCGCGACCTGGGCGCGGCCTTCCAGATCGCCGACGACCTGCTGGACATCACCGCCTCCCCCGAGGTGATGGGCAAGGCGACGGCCAAGGATGCCGGCGCGGGCAAGGCGACACTTGTCGGCCTGCTGGGCGTTGAGCGTGCAAGGCTCCAGGCGGAACGCCTCGTGGCCCAGGCCCGGGGCCACCTGGAAGGCTTCGACGAGAAGGCGGGCCTGCTGCGCGCTTTGGCCGATTTCGTGATCGAGCGGAGAAACTGATGAAAGACCGCCCTGCCACCCCGCTACTCGACCGTGTCCGCTTCCCCTCGGACATGCGCAACCTGTCCAACGACCAGTTGAAGCAGCTTGCCGACGAGGTCCGTGCCGAGACCATCAGCGCCGTCTCCGTGACCGGCGGCCATCTCGGCGCCTCGCTCGGCGTCGTGGAGCTGACCGTCGCCGTGCATGCCGTCTTCGACACGCCCAAGGACCGCCTGATCTGGGACGTCGGCCACCAGGCCTATCCGCACAAGATCCTGACCGGCCGGCGCGACCGCATCCGCACCCTGCGCCAGCCCGGCGGCCTGTCGGGCTTCACCAAGCGCAGCGAGAGCGAATACGACCCCTTCGGCGCGGCCCATTCCTCGACCTCCATCTCGGCCGGCCTCGGCATGGCGGTGGCGAGCCAGCTCCAGGGCGACGACCGCCACGTGATCGCCGTCATTGGCGACGGCTCCATGTCCGCCGGCATGGCCTATGAGGCGATGAACAATGCGGGGGCCAGCAAGGCCAACCTCATCGTCATCCTCAACGACAACGACATGTCCATCGCGCCACCCGTGGGCGCGATGTCGGCCTATCTGAGCCGCACCATCTCCTCGCGCCCCTTCCTGTCGGTGCGCGAGTTCATGGCGAAGATGGCCAAGAACTTCCCCGGCCCGATCGAGCGCGCGGCCAAGCGCGCGGACGAATATGCGCGCGGCCTGCTGACCGGCGGCACGCTCTTCGAGGAGCTGGGCTTCTACTACGTCGGCCCGGTCGACGGGCATAACCTCGACCATCTGCTGCCCGTGCTGCGCAACCTGCGCGATTCCGGCCAGCAGGGTCCCTTCCTGCTCCATGCGGTGACGCAGAAGGGCAAGGGCTATGCGCCCGCCGAGGCCTCGGCCGACAAGTATCACGGCGTGGTGAAGTTCAACGTCGTCACCGGCGAGCAGCAGAAGGCGCCCCCGGGGCCGCCGAGCTACACCAAGGTCTTCGCCCAGGCGCTGATCGCCGAGGCCGAGGTGGACGACCGCATCGTGGCCGTCAACGCCGCCATGCCCTCGGGCACCGGGCTCGACCTCTTCGCGAAGAAGTTCCCCAAGCGCTGCTTCGACGTGGGCATTGCCGAGCAGCACGCCGTCACCTTCGCCGCCGGCATGGCGACCGAGGGGATGAAGCCCTTCTGCGCCATCTACTCGACCTTCCTCCAGCGTGGTTACGACCAGGTGGTCCACGACGTGGCGCTGCAGGGCCTGCCGGTCCGCTTCGGCATGGACCGCGCGGGCCTGGTCGGCGCCGACGGCGCGACGCATGCGGGCAGCTTCGACATCGCCTATCTCGGCTGCCTGCCCGGCTTCACGCTGATGGCCGCCGCCGACGAGATCGAGCTGGCCCACATGGTCGCGACCATGGCGACGATCGACGACGGCCCCTCGGGCGTGCGCTATCCGCGCGGCGAGGGCCTGGGCGTCGAGGCGCTGCCGGCGCGCGGCACGGTCCTGCCCATCGGCAAGGGGCGCGTGCTGCGCGAGGGCAGCAAGGTCGCCATCCTCTCCTACGGCGCGCGGCTGCAGGAATGCCTCAAGGCCGCCGACGAGCTGGCGACCTTCGGCCTGTCCACCACCGTCGCCGATGCCCGCTTCGCCAAGCCGCTCGACACGGCGCTGATTGAGCAGCTGGCCCGCCACCACGAGGTGCTCATCACCATCGAGGAAGGCAGCCTGAACGGCTTCGGCGGGCTGGTCATGCATCACCTCGCCACGCATGGCCTGCTGGACCACGGCCTGAAGCTGCGGCCGATGACCCTGCCGGACATCTGGATCGACCACGAGTCGCCCAAGAAGCAGTACGACCTCGCGCGGCTGAACGCCCCGCAGATCGTCGAGACGGCGCTGGCGGCGCTGGGCAAGGCCGCCCTGGCGGTCCCTGCCACGGCCTGAAGCATGATGAGCTTCGCTGCATCACGCTCCAGGGCTTTGCCGAGAGGGCGATTCGCGGCTTCGGCGAGGCCGCCTCAGCCGATCGCGCGGGCTCTGCCGAGAGGGCGATTCACGGCTTCGGCGAAGCCGCCTCAGCCGATCGCGCTCTAGCCCATGGCCAAGGGCACGCGCGCGGACGTCGCGCTGGTCGAGCGCGGGCTCGCGGAATCGCGGACCCGTGCCCAGGCGCTCATCATGGCGGGGCTCGTCTATTCGGGCGAGCAGCGCATCAACAAGCCGGGCGACCTCATCGCCGCCGAGCGCGCGCTGGAGTTGCGCGGCCAGGATCACCCCTGGGTCTCGCGCGGCGGGGTGAAGCTGGCCCATGGCCTCGCGCATTTCGGCCTCTCGCCGGCGGGGCGGGTCTGCATGGACCTCGGCTCCTCCACGGGCGGCTTCACCGACGTGCTGCTGACCAACGGCGCCGCCCATGTCTGCGCGGTCGACGTCGGCCACGGCCAGCTCGCCTGGAAGCTGCGCAACGACCCGCGCGTGACGGTGATGGAGCGCGTCAACGCCCGCCACATGAAGGAGGGCGACGTCCCTCCCCTCGATGTGCTGGTCTGCGACGCCAGCTTCATCGGCCTGCGCGTGGTGCTGCCCGCCGCCATGGCCCTCTGCAAGCCGGGCGCCTGGGCCATCGCGCTCATCAAGCCGCAATTCGAGGTCGGCCCCGCCATCGCCAAGGGCGGCGTGGTGCGCGATGCGGCGGTGCATGAGCGCGTCTGCGCCGAGATTTCCGACTGGTGGGCGGCGCTGCCCGGCTGGCGGGTGCTCGGCGTGGAGGCCAGCCCGCTGCTCGGGCCCGAGGGCAATCGCGAATTCCTGATCGCGGCGGAGCGCCTGGTTACGGACTGACGCCTCTATTTGTTGCGAAGGCATGCGAAACCGCTTGCCCGCCGCATCGTTGCTCAGGGCAGACAGAACCCCGGGAGCCGGGGTTGAACCCCTTTCGCGACACCCGAAGGTCGCGCGTGAGACGCGCACCGTGACCCTGGCTTTCAGAGCTTTTCTCGGCCTCCTCTTCGCCCTCGCCCCCGCCGGCCTCGTCCTCGTCCAGATGGAGCGCCAGGCCCGGACGGAACGGGTGGATCGCCTCGCCGAACAGGCGCGCCTCCTGGTCGAGCAGGTCGCGGCCCGGCAGTCCTCCACCGTCGGCGCGGCGCGGCAGTTGCTCAGCGCGCTCGGCGCCACGCCCCGGCTGGGCGACACGGAATGCCGCGCGGTCCTGGGCCGCATCCTGCAAGCCAATCCGCGCTATCTCGCCGTCGAGCTCGCGGATGCGCAGGGACGCAGGATCTGCTCGACCCGCAGCGGAAATGCCGGCGATCCGGGGTGGCTCGAGGTGCTGCGCGGCGACGCCTTCCGCCTCGGCGGCTACGAGGCCGGCACGGGGCCGGCCGGCGCATCGCTGAGCCTGGCCGAGCCGGTGCGCGACCCCGCGGGCCGCGTGGTGGGTGCGGTCGGGCTCACCCTTTCGCTGGACTGGCTGGGCCGCGATCTCCAGGCCATGGGCATGCCGCCGCAAAGCACCGCGACCATCGCGGACCGCAACGGCATCGTCCTCGCCAGCTCGCACGAGGACACGGCGGGCCACACCCTGGGCGCCCTCGCCCGGCGCCTGTTCGAGGCCACGGCGGCCGGCGTCACGCTCTCCCAGGATGGTCAGAGGCGAATCGCCTATATGCCGCCTGGGGAGGCGACGCATGGGCTCTTCCTCTCGGTCGGGCTGGAGGAGCACCCGGACTCCCTGCTGGCGGGCCGGCGGACGGAGCTGGCGATCGTGGGCGCCCTGCTGCTGAGCTTCCTGCTGGCGCTCTTCACCTTCCACACCTCGGCCGAGAGGCCGGTCCAGGCCCTGCTCGCCGCGGCCCGGCGATGGCGCGCGCAGGACTGGCACGCGCGCGTCGGGCGCATCGGCGGGGGGCATGACTTCTCCCGGATCGCCGCCGCCTTCGACGAGATGGCCGAGACGGTCGAGCTTCGCCAGCGCGCCGAGGCCCGGTGGGAGGCCTGCATGGAGGCCGCCCCGCTTCTGGTCCTCGCCGCCGATCCGCAGGGGAAGGTGCAATGGGTCAATGCGCAATGGCGCGACATGACCGGGCGCGACCTCGACCAGAGCCTGGGCGATGGCTGGCTCGATGCCATCGACCCCCGCGACCGCGCCGCGGTCGAGGCCGCCTGGCGGGCCGCCCTGGCCGAGCCCAAGGGTGCTCCCCTCCTGCAGGAGCTGCGCCTGCGCGGCGGGGCGCGCTGCCTGCTCAAGGCCGCGCCCGCCTTCACGCAGGACGGGGAGGTCCAGGCCTGGGCGATCTTCGGCCTGGACGTGCGCAAGCTGCGCCTCGCCGAGGCTCAGGCCGATGCCTCGGGCGCCCGGCTGCGCGCCATCTACGCCCATGCGCCGGTGGGCCTGTGCCTGCTGGACCGGGAGCTGTGCGTCCTGGCGATCAATGACCGGCTCGCCCGCGCGCATGGCAAGCCCGCCGCCGACCATATCGGCCGCCCCCTGGCGGAAGTGGCGCCGCATTTCGCCGCCGAGCTCCATCCCAGGCTGCTGCAGCTGGTGGCGACGGGCGAGGCGGTCGAGGACGTGGAATTCTGCGCCATGCTCGGCGACGAGGAGCGGTGCTGGCTCTGCAGCTACCATCCCGTGCATGACCGCGCCGGAACGGTGGTGGCCGTCAGCGGCGCCGTGATCGACATCACCTCCCGTCGGCGCATGGAGACTTCCGCCTGGCAGCTCTCGCGGGAGGTGGACCACCGCGCGCAGAATGCGCTCAGCGTGGTGCGCGGCCTGCTGCGCCTCTCTGCCGCCGATGCCGCCGATGACGTGCCGGCGCTGGTCGAGGAGCTGGAGGGGCGGATCGGCGCGATGAGCCGCGCGCATGACATACTCTCGCGCGAGAACTGGATGGGCGCCGATCTCGGCGAGATCCTGCGCGGCGAGCTCGCGGGCCATCCGGGCCGCATCGAGATCTCGGGGCCGTCGCTGCGCCTGGTGCCCGAGGCGGCCCAGCCCATGGCGCTCGCCCTGCATGAGCTGGTGAACAATGCCCAGCGCTATGGCGCGCTCTCCACACGCCAGGGGCGCGTCAGCCTGACCTGGACGAGCGGGCCGGACGGGGCCGAGCTGAACTGGGTCGAGCGCGGCGGGCCGCCGGTCCTGGCCATCCCCGAGCGCGTCGGCTTCGGCTCGATGCTGATCGACGCCAATATGCGCACCCAGCTCGCGGGCGACATCCACCGCCATTGGGACGCGGCGGGGCTGCGCTGCGTGCTCTCCATCGGCGCGGCGGCGCTGGCCACAACGCCCTCGGGCATGGTCCGGGGGCCGCTGGCCGGCAAGCGCGTGCTGCTGGTGGAGGACGATCCGATCTCCGCCCTGTCGCTCGCCTCCGTGCTGCGCGAGGGCGGCTGCGAAGTGCTCGGCCCGGCGCGCTCGGGTGCGGAGGCGATCTTCCTCGCCGGCCAGGCCGGGCGCGTGGATGTCGTCGTTCTCGCGGGGCGGCTCGGCGGAAGGCCGGTCCGGCAACTGGCCGAGGCCCTGCGTGCCCGCGCGGGGGTCGTGCTGCACATCTCGCCCGACGGCCTGAACGGCAGGACCATCACGCCCCGGCAATTGCGCGACGCGCTGACCGAGGCGCTGGCCTCCGCGCGGGACGACGCCGCCCCGGAAGGCAACCCTCCATCCGGGCCGGTGCCGAGTTAACGAACGACGCATGCAACGCGGGCCGACATCCGCGCGTTCCATCCCCGTGAGAATAGAAACAGGGACCAACAGCATGCGAAGTATCGGCAAAACGGCCTGTGCCCTCCTGTTGTTGGGCGGCCTTTCGGCCTGCGGCTACAGCACCGGCGATCGCGTTGGCTCGGGCGCCCTGCTGGGCGGCGCCGGCGGCGCGGCCATCGGCGCCATGGCCGGAAACCCGCTCGCGGGTGCGGCGGCCGGCGCGGTGGCCGGTGGCGCCGTCGGCGGCCTCACCTCGCCCAATTCCGTCAATCTTGGCCGTCCGGTCTGGCGCTGAGGTGAGCATGTCCGAGACCAAGACGAAGAAGCGCCCGGCCTCCAACAAGGCCGAGGCAGGCGTCGGCGCCTCCCTCAACGGCTTCATCGCGGACACCTATGTGCTGCTGGCCAAGACCCAGGCCTGCCACTGGAACGCGACGGGGCCCAATTTCTTCGGTCTGCACAAGCTGACCGAGGCCCAGTACGGCGAGCTCTTCGAAGCCATCGACGTCCTGGCCGAGCGCGTTCGCGCGCTGGACATCCTCGCCCCCACGGGCCTCGCCGCCATGCTGAGCCTCGCGAAGCTGGCCGAAGCGCCGGAAGGCGGGATCTCGACGAAGGATGCGGCCCGCACCCTCGCCGAGGACAACGCCGCCATGGCCGCCCGCGCGAGCGAGCTGGCCGAAGCGGCCGAGGAAGCCGAGGACCTCGCGACGCACGACATGTTCGTGAAGCGCATCGAGGTTCACGAGAAAGCCGCCTGGCTTCTCCGCAGCCATCTCGGCTGACCTTCTCCGCGGCCATCCTGGCTCACCCCCCAGTTCTAACAGGAGCACTCCATGTCCCAGACCTTTGACAACGCCCGCAACCTCGCCAACGACGCCAAGAGCGAGGCGACCCGCCTCGCCAGCAATGCGCGCGAGCTGGCCTCCGGCGCCAAGGACGACGCCTCGCGCTTCGTCGCCGACGCCAAGGCCGAGATCGTGGAGCTCAGGCAGCGCGTCGAGGCGCTGATGAACGATCGCGTCACGCCGGCCGTCTCGGCCGTGGCCGACAGGGCCAGCGCCATCGGGAAGTCCGCCACCGAAACCGTCCGCCACCAGGCCGATCGCGCCAGCGATGCCGTGCATGACAAGCCGCTGATCGCCCTGGGCGTCGCGGCGCTGGCGGGCTTCATCATCGCGAGCCTGGTCCGCCGCTGAGCCCGGACCGGAGCGTGATGGAACGGGGCGGGAGGCAACTCCCGCCCCGATTTCCATGCGCGAAAAATGGCTGTTATCCGCCGTTTTCCGACCCGATGCCTCGCCTCCGGCGAAACCCTGCGCAGGCTCGTTCGTTCAACACCCATCAATCCGAAAGAGAACGAGACCGATGAAGAACATCCTCCCCATGACCCTCGCGGCGGGTCTGATCGTCGCTCCCATGACGGCCTTCGCCCAGGCCGACGGCACGCCGGGCAATCCGGCGGGCACGGCCGCGAGCCGCGCGATCGACCGCGCCACCGGCAATCCCACCATTCCTGATGGCGCCCCCGGCAACCCGCCCGGCACCGCTCTCGGCCGTGCCGCCGACCGGATGACCGGCCAGCCCACCAACCGCGACGGCACCGGCAACAACCCCGCCGGCACCGTGGTGGACCGCGCCGCCGAGCGCGCCGGTCAGGCCACGCGCGACGCCACCGCCCCGGGCACGACGTTGACCGTGGCCTCCGGGTCGGTCCTCATGGAGCGCCCCCGGATCAGCCAGATCATCGGCGGCAACGTGTACAACGAGCGCAACGAGCGCGTCGGCGAGGTGGATGACGTGATCCTGGGCATGGCCTCGGGCGCCAGCCGGTCGCCCGTGGCGATCCTCCAGGTCGGCGGCTTCCTGGGCCTCGGCGGCCGCCTGGTCGCCGTGCCGCTGAACGACCTGCAATGGAACGCCGAGAACAGCCGCATCGTGATGCCGGGGGCCTCGAAGGAGGCGCTGCAGTCGCGCCCGGCCTTCGAATACACCTCGCTGCGCCGCGGCTGAGCCCTCCGCCATGGCGAAATGGGACGGCGCGGGGAGACCCGCGCCGTCGTTTCGCGCCGCGAGTAAAGTCCTGAAATCCGCGAGAAACCGTTCACCCGCCTGAACGTTGTGACGATATGTCGTGCCTCCACACAGATTTTAGCGAGCCTCGCTCCGATTTCCCGCTCGGCGATGGCCGCTCACAGAGGCCGTCAGACATGAGCAGCGATGCCCCCGATAAATCAGGAGACGAGAAGTTGATGCCGACCGGATCACACAGGTCGAGCTGGCAGCGCCGCGCTGCGCCTTCGGAGGCGGGCTTCGACAGCTGGTTGACCCGCAGCCTGCGCGCCTCCTACGGCGATGCGCTGCACGAGGCGGTGCCCACGGAACTGCTCGACCTCGTTCGCAGGAACTCCCAGCCCTGATCAGTCTGGGCCGGACAGGCCCCGGCTATTTACGCCCGCGCTTCATTTTCTTCGGATCGTAGCCGCCGCCGCCCGGACCCATGGGCTTGGGCTTCCAGTCCTTCTTCGGCGTCGCCTCCCGCAGCGAGCGCCCGGCCTGATTGGCCGAGAGCGCCCCATCCAGCGGGATCCCCAGTTCCAGCGCCTCCAGCCGCTTGATCTCGTCGCGGTAGCGGGCCGCCGTCTCGAACTCCAGATCGGCCGCCGCCGCGCGCATCTTCTTCTCCATCTCCACGATGGCCTGGCGCAGGTTCTTGCCGACGAATTGCGCCTCCGCATCGCCCTCCACCGCGTCCACCGTGACGTAGTCGCCCTGGCTGACATCGCGCATCACATCGGCGATCTCGCGGCGGATGGTGGTCGGCGTGATGCCGTGCTCGGCGTTATAGGCCATCTGCTTGGTGCGGCGGCGGTCGGTCTCCTCCAGCGCGCGCTTCATGCTGTCGGTCATGCGGTCGGCATAGAGGATCACGCGGCCCTCGGCGTTGCGCGCGGCGCGGCCGATGGTCTGGATCAGCGAGGTGGTGCTGCGCAGGAAGCCTTCCTTATCCGCGTCCAGGATGGTCACCAGACCGCATTCGGGGATGTCCAGGCCCTCGCGCAGCAGGTTGATGCCCACCAGCACGTCGAAGACCCCGCGGCGGAGGTCGCGGATGATCTCGATGCGCTCCAGCGTGTCCACGTCGCTGTGCAGGTAGCGGACCTTCACGCCCATCTCGGTCAGGTATTCGGTGAGCTGCTCGGCCATGCGCTTGGTCAGCACGGTCACCAGCGAGCGGAAGCCCTTTGCCGCGACCTCCTTCACCTCGGCCAGCAGGTCGTCCACCTGGCCCTCGACGGGGCGGATGTCGACGACGGGATCCACGAGGCCGGTCGGGCGGATGACCTGCTCGGCGAAGACGCCCTGGGTGCGCTCCATCTCCCAATGGCCGGGGGTGGCGCTGACGAAGACGGTCTGGGGGCGGAAGCTTTCCCATTCCTCGAATTTCAACGGGCGGTTGTCGGTGCAGCTGGGCAGGCGGAAGCCGAAGTCGCTGAGGACGATCTTGCGCGCATAGTCGCCGCGATACATGCCGCCGATCTGCGGAACGGTGACGTGGCTCTCGTCGACAACGAGTAGCGCTCCCTCGGGGAGGTATTCGAAGAGGGTGGGCGGCGGGTCGCCGGGATTGCGGCCCGAGAGGTAGCGCGAATAATTCTCGATGCCTTTACAGGAGCCGGTCGTCTCCATCATCTCGATGTCGAAGGTCGTGCGCTGGTCCAGGCGCTGGGCCTCCAGCAGCTTCCCCTCGGCCTCCAGCTCCTTCACGCGCTCCTTGAGCTCGATCTTGATGCGCCCGATCGCCTGCTGGAGCGTGGGGCGCGGCGTCACATAGTGGCTGTTGGCGTAGATCGAGACCTTGTCGAACTCGCCGGTGATCTCGCCCGTCAGCGGGTCGAATTCGCGCAGGCTCTCCACCTCGTCGCCGAAGAGGCTGATGCGCCAGGCGCGGTCCTCCAGATGGGCGGGCCAGACGTCCAGGTTCTCGCCGCGCACGCGGAAGCAGCCGCGCTGGAAGGCGGCGTCGTTGCGGCGGTACTGCTGCTCGACCAGGCCCTTGATCAGCGCGTCGCGCCGGATGGTGCCGCCGGTCTCCAGCTTCACGACCATGTTGGAATAGGTCTCGACCGAGCCGATGCCGTAGATGCAGGAGACCGAGGCCACGATCACCACGTCGCGCCGCTCCAGCAGGGACTGGGTGGCCGAGTGGCGCATCCGGTCGATCTGCTCGTTGATCTGGCTGTCTTTCTCGATATAGGTGTCCGTGCGCGGGACGTAGGCCTCCGGTTGGAAGTAGTCGTAGTAGCTGACGAAGTATTCGACCGCGTTCTCGGGGAAGAAGCTCTTCATCTCGCCGTAGAGCTGGGCGGCGAGCGTCTTGTTGGGCGCGAGGATGAGGGTGGGCCGCTGCACCGCCTCGATCACCTTGGCCATGGTGAAGGTCTTGCCCGAGCCGGTGACGCCCAGCAGCACCTGGTCGCGATCGGCCGCGTTCACCCCGGCGATGAGCTCCGCGATGGCGCGCGGCTGGTCGCCATTGGGCGAAAAGGGACTGACGACGGTGAGCGCCTTGCCCTCCGGCGGCATGGGCTGGCGGATGGGCTGGAAGAGCATCGGGGCAAGGGCGAGATCCATGGACCCCAATATAGTCTCGCCCGGCGCCGGATGCAGGTGTGCAACGCCCGCTCTCATGCCATATCATGGCAGCATGCCCGAAGACGTCGACCCCGAAGACCATTTCGTCAGCGACGACGCCTATGCGGCGGGACGTCACGCCTTCAAGGCGGGCGCCTCGGTGCTCGAAAATCCCATGGCCCAAACCGGCGACTGGGGCAAAGCCTGGTTCGCCGGCTGGCTCGACGCCCTGGCCGATGCCGTGACCGGGCAGGACCGCGAGACGGCCGGCTATGCCCGCCTGCTCCGCCATGACCGGGCCGAGCCCTTCTAGAGATATCGTCCCATGCGATTTGTCGTCCCCCTCCTCCTGGCCGCCACCCTCGCGGCCCCGGCGCAAGCGCAGACCCGCGTCATCGCCCAGGCCAATGGCTGGATCGCCTTCGGCGGCACGACGCCCGGGGGCCTCGCGACCTGCGGGCTGGAAACGCGCCATTCGGGCAGCGGGCGCCATTTCCTGCTGCAGCACCTGGCCGGCCAGGACCGCCCCGTGATGCGGCTGTCGCGGCCCGGCTGGAACCTGCGCGCCTCCACGACGCAGCCCGTGCGGATCGTCATCGACAACCGTCGCGTCTTCGCCGCGACGGCGACGGGCGCGGGACAGGAGATGAGCTTCCCCCTGGCGATCGAGGGGCCGAACGGCTTCGAGCAGTCCTTCCGGAGGGGCGCGCTCATCCGCGTCGAATTTCCCGGCGGGCCCGACACGCCCTGGGATCTGAGCCTGACGGGCACCAACCTGGTCATGGGCGCCTTCGTGGGCTGCATGCGGATGATGGCGATCCAGCCCAGCGAGGCCCCGCCTGCCGCGCCGCCCCTGGAAGCGCCGGCCCCCGCAGCACCGGCCCCCGAAGCGCCGCCCGTCGAGCCGCCGGCTCCGCTGGCCCCGCCGCCGGCCATGGCGCCCCTGCCCGATCCCGTCGCGCCCCCCGCCCCCATGGCCGCCCCCCCGGCGGCCGCGCCCGCGCGCCCCGGCCTGCCCGAGGACAAGCCGGGGCCGGCAGCCAAGCCCGCACCGGGCGTGAAGCCGGTCTCCCAGGGCTCGATCACGCAACTTTAGGACGCCGGGATGCACCACGGCGTTGCAGATCGGCGGGATCCCCCTCTCGCCTCGCGGGAAACTTGCGCGTAGTTTCCTCGCCAGAGGAAACAAGATGACACCGACCGATCTCGAAGCCATGGCCGCCAGCGTGCCCGACGGCGCGCTCGTCGCCATGCCGCCCGACAACTCCCTCCCCTCCGTCGCCTTCGCCAAGGCGCTGATCCGCCGGGGCGCGCGCGATCTGCGCCTGGTGGGCGTGCCCGTCTCGGGCTTCGCGACCGACATCCTGATCGGCGCGGGCTGCGTGGCCAGCGTGCAGACCAGCGCGGTGAGCCTGGGCGAGGCCGGCTTCGCGCCGCGCTTCACGGCGGCGCTGAAGGCGGGGAAGCTCTCCATCACCGACGCCACCTGCCCCGCCATCCACACCATGCTCCAGGCCGCCGAGAAGGGCGTTCCCTTCATGCCGCTGCGCGGGATCATCGGCAGCGACATCCTGGCCAACCGCCCCGACTGGCGCGTGATCGAGAGCCCCTTCGGCACCGGTGAGAAGATCGTCGTCCTGCCGGCGCTGCATCCGGACATCGCCGTCTTCCACGGCGCGATGGCCGACAGCCACGGCAATATCTATGTCGGCCGCCGGCGCGAATGCGGCACGATCGCCCATGCGTCCAAGCGGTCGCTGGTGACAGTGGAGCGCGTGGTCGAGGGCAATTTCCTCGAGGACGAGAAGCTGGCCGCCGGCACCATCAACGCGACCTATATCAGCGCCTTCGCCATCGCCGAGCGCGGCGCGCGCCCGGCCGCCCTGCTCGACCAATACGGCTTCGACGGCGCCTATGTCGCGGCCTATGCCCGCGCGGCCAAGACCGATGCCGGCTTCGCCGACTGGTGCGCCGAGCATGTCTATCAATCCCAGGCGGTGGCCGCGCAATGACCTACAAGACCGAGGAACTTCTGGCCGTCACGCTGTCACGGCTGATCCGTTCCGTGCCGACGCATCACATCGCCGTCGGCGCCGCCTCCCCCGTCCCGGCCGCGGCCTGCTGGCTCGCGGTGAAGGAGGGATACCCCGTCCGTCTGTCGCTGCTGCACAAGCGCTCGGGCAATCCCTTCACCGAGGGCACGCGCGAGCTCTTCGACCTCACCGGCCAGGGCCGTGTGGACCTCTTCTTCCTGGGCGGCGGGCAGATCGACGGCCAGGCCAATCTGAACCTCATCGGCACGGGCGAATGGCCCGGGCGCGACGTGCGCTTCCCCGGCAGCTTCGGCTCGGCCTTCATGTATTTCATGACCGGCCGCACGATCCTCTTCCGCGAGGAGCACAGCCCGCGCGTGCTGGTCGACAAGGTCGCGCATATCTCCGCCCCCGGCATCAGCGACCCCGCGGTCTATCGCCGTGGCCACGCCCAGGCGCTGGTGACCGGCCGTTGCGTCTTCACCTTCCACCCCGATCGCGGCCGCTTCTCGCTCGCCTCGCTGCATCCGGGCGAGACGGTCGAGAGCATCCGCGCGATGACCGGCTTCGACTTCGACGTGGAGGGCGACGTTCCCCAGACCCCTGCCCCCACCGAGGCGGAGCTTGCGCTGCTGCGCGGATCGGTGTGTGACGAGATGATGGAAACCTACCCGGACTTCTGCGCCCGGGTCTTCGACAGGAAGCTTGCGGCATGAACGACGCCCTCCCGATGGCAGAAGGGCCGCTGGCCGAGGGTCGCGCCCTCGCCACCGGCCCCGGCGCCCTTTCCGGGCTGCGCGTGGTGGATCTCACCCGCGTCCTCGGCGGCCCCTATTGCACCATGGTCCTCAGCGACCACGGCGCCGACGTGATCAAGCTGGAGCCCCCGCAGGGCGACGAGGTCCGCGACTGGGGCCCTCCCTTCGACACCAAGGGCGACGCCTCCTACTTCCTGGGCGTGAACCGCAACAAGAAGTCGGTCGGCCTGGACCTGTCGCAGCCCGCGGGCCGCGAGGTGCTGCTGCGCCTGCTCGAGGGCGCGGACGTGCTCATCGAGAACTTCAAGCCCGGCAGCATGGAGAAGTGGGGCCTCGGCTTCGAGGAGGTGCTGTCCAAGCGCTTCCCCCGCCTGATCCATTGCCGCGTCTCGGGCTTCGGCGCGACGGGCCCGCTCGGCGGCTTCCCCGGCTACGACGCCATCCTGCAGGCGATGGTCGGCCTCATGTCGATCAACGGCACGGAGAATTCCGGGCCAACGCGCCTGGGCACGCCCATCGTGGACATCGCCACGGGCCTGTTCAGCACCATCGCCATCCTCATGGCGGTCGTGGAGCGCGAGAAGTCGGGCCAGGGCCAGTATTGCGACATGACGCTGCATGATTGCGGCATGGCGCTGCTGCACCCGCATGCGGCCAACTTCTTCCTGAACGGCAAGCGGCCGGTGGCCACGGGCAATCCGCATCCCAACCTGGCGCCCTATGCCAAGTTCACCACGAAGACCTGCGAGATCTTCGTGGGCTGCGGCAATGACCCGACCTTCCGGAAGTTCTGCAAGTTCCTGGGCCTCGACGACCTCGGCACCGATCCGCGCTTCGCCACCAACGGCCAGCGCGTGATCAACAAGGCCGCGCTCACCGAGATCCTGAACAAGCGCTTCGCGGACGAGGACGGCATCGAGCTCTGCCAGCGCATGCTGGCGGCGGGCCTGCCGGCCGGCCCCGTCTATGGCGTGGACCAGGCGATGGCCGCCCCGCACACGGCCCATCGCAACATGATCACCGAGAAGGACGGCTATGTCGGCCTCGGCACGCCGATCAAGCTGAGCCGCACGCCGGGCGGCACCCACGCCGCGCCGCCGCGCTTCGCCGAGCACACCAACGAGGTGCTCGCGAAATACGGCTTCTCGGAAGAGGAGATCGCCCGTCTCGCCGAAGCCGGCGTCCTGGTCGAGAAGCGGCGCAAGTAGCGTGCTCGCCGAGGTCCGGGAATCCGACGCGCCCCCCGAGACTGCGGCGATCTACGCCAAGCTGCGGGAGGCCTATGGCCTCCCGCTCGTGAACCTCATCTGGCGCCATTTCGCGGCGCTGGAGGGGGTGCTGCCCTGGGCCTGGGACTCCGTGCGCCCCGCCTTGCCGCTGCTGGACGCCGCGCGCGAGCGGGTCCGCGCCGCACTCCCGGTGCCGGGCCTGCCGATGGGCGCGGAGGCGGCGGAGCTGGCCACGCTCTACAATCGCGGCAATCTCAGCAACCTGATCCTCCTGACGGCCCTGCTGCGCGGCAAGCAGGGCGAGGCGACCACGCCCGGCGCGCCGCCGCCGGCCATGCTGCCCACCCCCCTGCCCTTGCCCCGGATCGAGGCGCTGCCCGAGGAGGTGGCGCGCGCCGTCCGCGCTTTGGGGGCGCTGCACGGCCATGAGGGGGGCGTCATCCCCACGCTGTACCTGCATCTCGCGAATTGGCCGGCCGTGCTGAAGCCGCTCCACGCCTCGCTTTCGCCGATGATGGCGACGGGCCGCATCGCGACCCTGCGCGACGCCGCCCTCGCCGCCGCCTCGATCGAGGCGGACCGGCTGCGTCCCTACCTCGCCGCGCCCCCCGCGCCGCCTCCCGAGGCGCTCGCCACGGCCCGCGAAACCCTGCGGCTCTTCACCTCGCGCGTGATACCCGAGATGGTACCGATCGGACTTATGCTTGCGCATTAAGTGTTGATTGATTCGATTTAGAAATATTTTCTCCCATATACCGTAACCGATCTTCGTGATCTGAGAAATTCCCTGAAGATTCTCGGATATCCCAAAAATTATTACGTATTCCACGCCATTGATTGAGCTGGCATCAGGGAAAAATTCCATTCCATTCCTGTAGCATAGTGTCGGTCGGACAGTGCGTCCGTCACTGCTGGCAGCGTTGCGCAATGCCAGCTCACCTGACATTCATTTGCTGTAAAAAATGGGGTTGGAGTACGTCAATGCTGCGAAAATATCTACTGGTCGGTGTCGCTCTATCCGCTATTACTTTGGCACCGGCGGCCCAGGCCCAGCTGGTCGAGATCACGGCCACCGTCGGCGGCGTCACCCGGACGCTGAGCTTCAACAATCTCGAATCCGCCCTGAGCCAGCTGACGGGCCCCGGACTGGCCGCCACCTTCCCCGGCTACACCTCCGGCACGGCCGTGAACGCCAATATCAACTACAACAACCAGCCGCTGACCCTGATCGTCCCCCAGGGCACGACCACGAGCATCGTGTTCAACCCGCTGACCGGCCAGGCCGTCGCCGTCACGGCCGCGAGCGCGGGCGGCGCGGTCAACAACGTCCGCGCCTTCTTCCAGGGCGATACCAGCGTCGCCACGCCGGTCTCCTCGCTGCCGGCCTCCGTCCTGGCCAGCCTGCCGGCCGAGATCCGCAACGCGCCGGTCCTGTCGCCGACCACCCTCATCCAGAGCGCCGTGCGCCACACCATCACCGACCCGGTCGCCGGCAACCCCACCTCGCTGATGCCGAGCATGGTCGCGGCGGACTTCCTGGCCGGCTCCGCCCCCACGGGCGCCATGCTGGGCGTGAACCAGCCGCGCGAGACCGGCTGGCGCTTCAGCCTGGGCGCCAATATCGCCACCACGACCCAGGGCGGCGCCGACACGCGCGCCTTCTCGGCCCCCATGCGCGGCTCCTATTACAACGCCGGCACGGGCACCGAGATCTTCCTGGATTCCGTCCAGGCCCTCGTCGACGTCTCGGGCACCAATGTCTATCAGGGCTCGGTGGGCGTGGGCGTGCGCCAGCGGGTGTGGTCGGGCACGAACTTCGAGTGGAACGTGACGCCGGCCTTCCGCTGGGGCCTCGCGGGCTCGGAGAATTACGGCCGCGGCTCGCAGGCGGTCGGCGGCTCGCTGACCAGCGATTTCCGCTATGCCGTGACGCCGACCTATACGCTCGCCGTCACGAACACCGCCGCCTACTACCAGACCGAGCGCTATAACTGGAGCGGCGGCTCGGTGGATTACGATCTGCAGAACCAGTTCTATCGCAACGGCATCTCGCTCTCGCGGCCCCTGGGCGAGGCCTTCGGCCGGCCGGTGCAGGGCGGGCTGACCTTCGTCGACACCCGCGTCACGGGCTCGCACTGGGCGATCATGAACTGGCAGGAATACGGCGTGGTTGTCGCCAGCGGCGGCCGCCTGCCCGCGCGCTTCACGCTCACCTACATGAACGGCCAGCAGAACTTCCAGGCGCTGCGCTTCGGATTGTCGATGGGCTTCTGATCCGTCGGATCGGCATCGGAAGGGGCGGAGAGTTCTCCGCCCCTTTTTCGTCTCCGGGCCGCTATTCCGGAACGGTGGAGGTCTCCTCCGTGCCCGCCATCGCCTCGGCCTCGGCCTTGAGCTTCAGATACGAGCGGGCCGAGAAGTACAGCATGCCCACATACATCGCCCCGCCCAGCGCCAGGGCCGCCCAGGGCTCGGTCACCAGGAAGGCGATGAAGGCGCCCGTGCCCAGCAGCAGCGGCAGCACCATCTGCGCGGGCACCTTGAAGTTCTTGAAGGACCAGGACGGCAGGGAGCTGACCATCAGCCCGCCCACCACGAAGAGCACCAGCGCGCTGAACAGCGGATAGCTGATGGCATGGGCCAGGCGGTCCCACTCCCATTCCGCGACGGCGAGCGAGGCGAAGAGCGGGAAGAGCGCGAGCCCCGCCCCCGCCGGCGCCGGCACGCCCTGGAAGAAGTTATAGGCATAGGCCGGCTTGGGCGGCGGGATCACGCCGGGCTCGGCGATGCTGGCGGCGTTGAAGCGCGCGAGACGCAGCGAGCTGCAGACGGCGAACATCACGCAGGGAATGAAGCCCAGCGGCCCGGCATGCTGCAGCGTCCACAGATAGAGGATCAGCGCCGGCGCCACGCCGAAGCAGAGGAAGTCGCTGAGGCTGTCGAACTCGGCGCCGAAGCGCGAGGTGCCCTTGAGCATCCGCGCGATGCGCCCGTCCAGCCCGTCGATGACGGCGGCCACCACGATGAAGGCGGCGGCCTGGGGGAAGCGCCCCTCGATGCCGAAGCGGATGGCGACCAGGCCAAAGCACAGCCCCATCATCGTCATCAGGTTCGGGATCAGCCGGTTGAAGGAGGGGCCGCGGAAGCGCGGCCTCTGGCGCGGGCTGAAACGGCGCAGCCGTCCGCGAAGGCCGGGCTTGGTCATCCCGCGAGTTCCGCGAGGACGGTCTCGCCGCCGATCATGCTCTGGCCGACCCGCACCTTGGGCTTCACGCCCTCGGGCAGATAGACGTCGGTGCGGCTGCCGAAGCGGATGATGCCGAAGCGGTCGCCGGCCTGGAGCTGGTCGCCCTCACGCGCGGTGCAGACGATCCGCCGCGCCACGAGGCCCGCGATCTGCACGCAGGCGAGCTGGCGGCCATCCGGCAGGTCGAAGCGCAGGGCGTTGCGCTCGTTCTCCGTCGAGGCCTTCTCCATGCTCGCATCGATGAACTTGCCGGGGCGATAGGCGATCCGGCTGACGCGGCCGAGCACGGGCGAATAGTTCACATGCACGTCGAGCACGGAGAGGAAGATCGCCACGCGCCAGCGCGGGGCATCGCCCATCTCGAGCTCGGCCGGCGGAATGGCGGGGCCGACGAGCACCACCTTGCCGTCGGCGGGCGCGATGACGAGGTCGGGCTCCTGCGGCGGGAAGCGCGTCGGGTCGCGGAAGAAGTAGAGGCAGAAGAGCGTGAAGGCCACGCCGATCCAGAAGAGCCAGCTCCCCAGGAGCAGCCCGCCCACGACGGCGACCGCGGCCCCGCCGTAGATGAAGGGTTTGCCCACCGGATGCGGAGGCGAGAGGACGAGGGACAGGCTGTTCGCAAGGGACATGGGGCGGATTTATCCTCTGTTCACCATTAAGCGGCAAGTTCCGGTCGACATGATCACGCTCGGTCCCTTCGCCGTCCAAAGGGACGGCACGCTCTCCCCTCGATCGCCGGGGCTGCGTCCCGCGCTGCGCTTCGCCTGGAGGGGGCGGGCCTGCGAGGCGCTGATGATGGAGGGCACGCTGCGCCTGCGGGCCATGGCGGGCCGCATCCCCTCCACTGCGGAGCGCAACGCCGATCGCGCGGGGACGTTGCGCGCCGTGGCCGCGCTGCCGCCCGATCTGCCCGAGGGCTGGCGGCTCCACCTCACCGCCGACCATCGGCTCGCGCTGGAAATGCGGGCCCCGCCGCAGGGGACCGCGGTCGCTGTGCTGGGGGAGATGGTGCGCTTCGCGATGGCGATGGACCCGTATCTGGATCGGCTCGAGGCCGCCGGCGCGTAGCCCGTCAATTCGCGCCGCGCGGCAGGGTGAAGACCTGGCCGGGATAGATCAGATTCGGATTGCGGATCTGCTCGCGATTGGCCGAGTAGATGACCGTGTAGCGGATGCCCTGGCCGTAACTGCCGCGCGCGATGCGCCAGAGGTAATCCCCGGGCTGCACGACATGCCGGATCTCGGTCTGGACGGGAGCCTCGCCCTGGGCCGTGACGGCCGGGGCGACGGGCGGCGCGTCGCGCTGGAAGGGCTGCTCGACGCGCGCGAGGACCTGGCCCTGCGCGCCCAGCTGGTCGGCGCGGAGCAGGTGGCGGCCGAAAGCCGGCTGGGCCTGGGGCGAATAGCTCCAGCGACCCTGGCTGTCGGCCACGACCTCGCCGGAGAGCTGCTCGTCGATATAGAGGCGCAGCAGCGCGCCGACGGGCGCCGCGCCGGCGAAGCGCATGCCGGAGGCGCCAGCGTAATCCACGAGGTCGATCGAAAGCCGCGCGGCGGCGGAGGCCTGCAGCGCCTGCACCGGGGCCGGGGAGCCCGGCGCCGGCAGGAGCAGCGCCAGCGGCCCGCTGGGCTCGGCCGGGGCGGGGCCGCCGTCGGACGGAGGCCTGGCATCGGCCACCGCCGCGGGCGGCGGA
>NZ_CBDDFJ010000030.1:0-20027 GCF_965227005.1 Roseococcus sp. | reverse complement strand
GCCGATGCCGCTCGGGCCATGCGAGGTGATCTTCGCCTCGGCCGTCCAGCGATCGACCACGCCCCAATTGTCGAGCACCATGTCGTTGACGCCGTAGGTGACGACCGGACCGCGATTGCGCACGACATCGACATAGGCGCCATGGACCGTGAAGACACCGCCTGTGATCTGGTCCGCCGTGCCGGACGCAATGCCGCCGTCGCTATAGACCGCATTGGTTTCCAGCCGCCTCACGTTGAGCCGGCCGGCCTTGTCGCCACCGCCGCTGACGAAGATGCCGCTGCCGCGAACCGGCGCGCCGTCGCGGCCAGCCGAAAGGCCGACGAGGTCGGCACTGACCACCACGCCGGTATCCTGCTGCATGTTCCAGAGCGTGAACGCGCCGTTGACAACGTAGACGCCATAGCCGTGCGGGCGTTCCTTCTCGCTGCGAGCATCGGCCGCGATGATATCAAGCCCATTCACATCGACGTGGCCTCCGCGCACCTTGTCGCGGGCGAGAATTCGAACGCAGCCGGTCGTGGTGACGCTGCGCAGCTCGATCCGCCCGAGGCTTTCGACCGAGGTGTCGTTGAAGATCGCGCGCTTATCCTCGGAGGCGTTCAGACGGATGTTGTGGATACGGTTGTCCGACGACAGCTGAAGGCCATCCACGCCTGCGGCGAAAGTGATGGAGGAGTGTTCGTGCTGCCCCCGCAGGAACTGTCCTGGAGCGAGGCGGACGGAAGGGACATCGATCAAATCGCCAACCACGACAATTCGCTGGACGCCTTTGTCCTTGGTCAGGGCGACGAGTTCTTCGGCGGTGGCGGCTGATTTTTCATTATTTTTCATGTGATTATCCGTCCCGAAGTCGTTTTGTGGTGCGGTTTTATCGTGTCATGCACGGTTCGACCGACGTGTGAGATCGGCGCCTGTCGGGCCCAATGATGTCCGACCTGGGTTTGAAATATGCATCAAGGCGGACATCCGCCGATGCCCCTGAATTTATAGGTTTACGTAATGTCGCAGCAGGGAACGTGTTCCCTGCTGCGAGAGTTGGGGGCGAAGCCCCTTCAGGGCGCGATGCTCGTCAGGATCAGCCCCGCGAGGGCGGTGAGCCCAAGAAGGGGCACCACATCGAGCTTCAGCCGGAACAATCCGAAGGCCGCCAGCGCGGCAAGAGCCAGCGCCTGCCAGTGCAGACTGGCCGGATCGGGCCAGTGCAGCGCGAAGGGCCCGTCCACCATCCGCGCGAAGAGCACCCGCAGCCCGAACCACAATGCGAGGTTCGCGATGACGCCGACGACCGCCGCCGTCACGCCGGCGAGCGCGCCGCGCAGCCTTTCCACGTGATGCAGCCGCTCGATATAGGGCGCGCCGAGAAAGATCCAGGCGAAGCAGGGCAGGAAGGTCACCCAGAGGGTCAGCCCGGCGCCGGCGACCGCCGCGGTCCATCCGCCGCCCTCGCGCAATCCCGCGAGGAAGCCCACGAACTGCAGCACCAGGATCAGCGGCCCCGGAGTCGTCTCGGCAAGGCCGAGCCCGGCCAGCATTTCCGGCGCGGTGAGCCAGCGGTAATGCTCCACCGCCTCCTGCGCGACATAGGCCAGCACCGCATAGGCGCCGCCGAAGGTGACCACGGCCATCTTCGAGAAGAACCAGGCGATGTCGGCGAAAACGCCGCCCGCCGGCAGCAAGAGCACGACCGGCCAGATCCAGAGCCCGACGGCGACCAGCCCCGCCCGGCGCGCCGCGCCCGACATGGCCGCGATGCGTCCGGGCTCGGCGGCCAGAAGGGCGTCCAACGCCGCGGCATGCCCCGCGCCGGCGTTGCCATGCCCGCCCTTCGCAAAGAGGTCCGGCACGAGGAGGCCGACGGCTCCCGCGCCCAGCACCACTAGCGGGAAGGGCACGGCGAAGACGAAGAGCGCCAGGAAGGCCGCGACCGCCAGCGCCCAGGGCAGGACGCCCCGGAGCGCCCGTCTTGCGACCCGCAGCAGTGCTTCGACCACCAGCACCAGCACCGCGCATTTCAGCCCGAAGAACAGGGCGGCCACGAACGGCACGCCGCCGAGGGCCGCGTAGATCGCGGAGAGCGCGAGCATCACCAGCGCGCCCGGCAGGATGAAGAGCAGGCCCGCCGCCACCCCGCCGCGCACGCCATGCATCAGCCAGCCGAGATAGGTGGCGAGCTGCATCGCCTCCGGCCCCGGCAGCAGCATGCAGAAGTTGAGCGCGTGCAGGAATCGTGCGTCCGAGACCCAGTGGCGGCGATCCACCACCTCGCGCTGGAGCATGGCGATCTGCGCCGCCGGCCCGCCGAAGGAGAGGCAACCGACCTTGGTCCAGACGCGTAGCGCCTCGGCGAAGGAGGGGAGGGTGGCGCTCATGCGGTCCGTCCTGCGGGCCAGTTGTGGGTTTCCTGCACCGCGTCGCGGCACCAGCGGAAGAAGGCGTCGTAGAGCGTCATGCCGGCCTCGAGCTGCGCGAGATCATCGCGAAACATCCGCGACAGGCCGAGCGAGGCCGCCAGCAGCCCCGCCGCCTCCGGCGCCAGCGCGTGGTCGGCGGTATCCGCGCCGCGTACGATGCGGGCCAGATGATCCAAGGCCGGCAGCTTCAGGCCGAACTCCTCGATCATCACGTCGAAGGTGCAGAGCGGGCCGCGATGCGACCAGAAGACGCCCTCCACGTCGAAGGGCGTGCCGCCAAAGCGGTCGGCCACCAGCAGGACCTCCGACGGCGCGACGAAGAGAAACACCGCCTCTGGATCGACGAAGCGCCGGATCAGCCATGGGCAGGCGATGCGGTCCACCTTGGGCCGCGCGCGCGTCACCCAGAGCGTGCGGCCCTTCGCGTCGCGTGGCGGCAGCTGGGCGGGCGAGACCAGCGGAAGGCCGGCCTCGGCCCAGGCCTCGAAGCCTCCTTCGAGGGTCTCGGCCTCCGCGCCGTGGTGCCGCAGCCAGGCGGCCACGCCATGGCTGAGCTTCAGCCCCTTCTGGCAGACGACGACCACCTCGCGGCCGCGCCAGGCTTCGGCCCAGTCCACGACGTCGCGATGGGAGGCTCGGCGGCTGGCGGGCAGGGATCTCCGATCGGCCGCGACATCGTCGGGGATCCGGACGTCGATCAGCACGGGCGCGTCGGGCAGGCCGATGCGGCGAGCGAGCTGGGAGGGCGTGATGACATGGGGTGAGGGCATGACTGGGCATCCATTACGATCAGGACGCGATGCTTGAGCCGAAGCCTCACGGGGCGATCGCCGAATGCCCCTTGCGGTGCAGAGTGCGCAGGGGTTTCTTCCACGTCAAGAATCGGATTGGGGGCTGGGATGAACCTCGCCGGATTAAGCCTTCGCGACCTCGAATACATCACGGCCGTGGCCGAGCATCTGCATTTCGGGCGCGCGGCGATGGCCTGCGGCGTCAGTCAGCCGACGCTGTCGGGACAGCTGCGCAAGCTGGAGGAATTCCTCGGCGTCGAGATCTTCGAGCGCAGCCCGCGCGGCGTCCTCGTCACGCGCCGCGGCGAGGAGGTGATCGCCCAGACCCGGCGCATCATCGCCGAGGCGCGGCGCCTCTTCGAGGTGGTGCGCATCGGCGCCGAGCCGCTCACCGGGGCGCTGCGCCTGGGCGTCATCTCGACGCTGGGGCCCTATCTGGTGCCCTTCCTGCTCAAGCCGCTGCGCGCGCGCTATCCCGACCTCAAGCTGATGCTGCACGAGGGGCATACCCGCGCGCTGGTGCGCCAGCTGGAGGAGGGCGAGCTGGACGCGCTCCTCGCCACCAGCCCCATCGCCGAGGCAGAGCTGACGGAGCTGCCGCTCTTCCGCGAGGAGCTGGCGCTGGCCGTCCCGCGCGACCATCCGCTGGCCCAGGTCGAGGTGGTGAATCCCGAGGACATTCCGATCGGCGAACTTATCCTGCTGACCGAGGGCCATTGCCTGCGCGAGCAGGCGCTGCAGCTCTGCCCCTCGCGCATCCGCGAGGGCGCGACCGAGCTCCAGGCCGCGAGCCTCGAGACGATGCGGCAGATGATCGCGGCGGGCTCGGGCGTGTCCTTCATGCCGCAGCTCGCGATCCAGGTGGGCGCGCTGCTGGACGACATGGTGGCCTATCGTCGCATCGCCGGCGGGAAGCACATGCGCGACGTGGCGCTCTTCCACCGGCCGAGCTTCGGGCGGATCCGCGACATCCGGCTGCTGCGCCAGACGATTGGGGAGATTCTCGCGGAGCAGAGCGCGGTGCAGGTGCACCGGCCCGGCCGGGTCATGGCCTGAGGGGGCAGCCTGTCAGGCGAAGACGTCCGCCGGCGTCTCGCGGAACAGTTCCTCGCCCAGGGCGCGACCGATCCGCGCGGCATCGCCGGCCGCGCCCTCGACCGTGCGGCGGATCAGGAAGCTTCCATCCCCCCGCGCGATCAGCCCGGTGAGCCGCATCCGCCCCTCCGGCAGGATCACCGCATGCGCGCCGATCGGCGTGCGGCAGGAGCCGTCCAGTGCGCCCAGCAGCGCCCGTTCGGCCAAGCTCACGGCCCTGGAGGCGGGATCCCAGATCGCGCTCAGCAATTCGCGCAGGGCCACGTCGTCGGCCCGGACGGTGACGCCGATGATGCCCTGGCAGGCCGCCGGCACCATCTCCTCCTCGTCCAGCACCACGTCGGCATGGGCCTCGAGCCCGAGGCGCCGCAGCCCGGCCAGGGCCAACAGCGTCGCGTCAAACTCGCCGCTCGCCACGCGCGACAGGCGGGTCTGCACATTGCCGCGGATCACCTCGCAGCGCAGGTCCGGCCGCAGGTTCAGCAGCTGCGCCTGGCGGCGGATGGAGGCCGTGCCGATGAGCGCGCCCTGCGGCAAAGCGGAGAAGGGGTCCCAGGCCGCGCCCGAGAAGCCGCCGCGCCGGCAGGATTCGCCCAGCACGATCGCGTCGCGGGCATCCTCGCGCCGCAGGGTGCAGGCCAGGGCCACGCCGGCCGGAAGCTCGGTCTCGAGGTCCTTGAGGGAATGGACGGCGAAGTCCACGCGGCCATCGAGCAGCGCCTCGTGGATCTCCTTGGCGAAGAGGCCCTTGCCGCCGATTTCCGCCAGGCGCTTCTCCTGCGCGCGGTCGCCCGAAGTCGCGATCTCGCATTCCTCGAAGGCGTGCAGGTTGCGCAGCACGGGGCAGACGGCGCGGATGCCGTCGAGAAACTGGCGCGTCTGGAACAGGGCCAGCGGCGAGCCGCGGGTGCCCACGCGCATCGGGATGGCGGGGGCATGGGCGCGCGTGGTGCGCACGCTCGGATCGGGATGCCTCATGGGCGAGAATCTCCCGGCTCTGAGCCCGGGGCGCCATATCCCAACACGAGATGAAAGACCCTTCGGAAAACTGGCGGCTGCATAGCACAAGATATGGAGGTGGCGAGTCCGCCCCGGCATTGATCTTTGTCAAATCGGCCGAGGAAAAAGCCTCCCATACGTGGATGGGGGTGTATGCGCGCCCCGATGCGCCTAAATTGCCGCATCGGGCCGCGGCCCGGGAAAGGCTAGGCTGTGGACTACGAAAATCTCTTTCGAAATCAGCTCGATGGGCTGCGCCAAGAGGGCCGCTACCGGGTCTTCGCCGATCTGGAGCGGCAGGCCGGTGCGTTTCCGCGCGCCACATACCACCGCCCCGAGGGCGAGCGCGCGGTCACCGTCTGGTGTTCGAACGACTATCTGGGCATGGGCCAGCATCCCGACGTCCTGGCAGCCATGCATGCCGCGCTGGACCGCAGCGGCGCCGGATCGGGCGGCACGCGCAACATCGCCGGCACCAATCACGACCACATCCTGCTGGAGCGCGAGCTGGCGGATCTGCACGGCAAGGAGGCCGCGCTCCTCTTCAACTCGGGCTACATGTCCAACTGGGCCACGCTCAGCACCCTGGCGGGGCGGCTGCCGGGCTGCGTGGTCCTTTCGGACGAGCTGAACCACGCCTCCATGATCGAGGGCATCCGCCACAGCCGCGCCCGCTGCGAGATCTGGAAGCACAACGACCTCGCCGACCTGCGCGCCCGCCTCGAGGCCCTGCCGCGGGACCTGCCCAAGCTGATCGCCTTCGAGAGCGTCTATTCGATGGATGGCGACATCGCCCCCATCGCCGAGATCTGCGACCTCGCCGAGGAATTCGGTGCCATGACCTATCTGGACGAGGTCCACGCCGTCGGCCTCTACGGTCCGCGCGGCGGCGGCATCTCCGAGCGTGACGGCCTGCGCCATCGGCTGACGATCATCGAGGGTACGCTGGCCAAGGCCTTCGGGGTGATCGGCGGCTATATCGCCGGCTCGGCGAACGTCATCGACTTCGTGCGCAGCTTCGCCTCGGGCTTCATCTTCTCGACCTCGCTGCCGCCGGCCATTGCTGCCGGCGCGACTGCCGGCATCCGCCACCTCAAGGCCAGCTCTGCTGAGCGCGAGGCCATGCACGCGCGCGTCGCGCAGGTGCGCGCGCGGCTGGATGCGCTGCACATCCCGCATCTGCCCAATCCCAGCCACATCGTGCCGGTGATGGTGCGCGATCCCGTGCTCTGCAAGCGCATCAGCGACCTGCTGCTGGAGCGCCACGGCGTCTATGTGCAGCCGATCAACTTCCCGACCGTGCCGCGCGGGACCGAGCGCCTGCGCCTCACGCCCTCGCCGCTGCATACCGACGCGGATCTCGATCACCTGATGGGCGCGCTGGCCGAGGTATGGGCGGAGTTCAGCCTCCGGCGCGCCGCCTGAAGGGCCGCTCCATGACATGGCGCGCGCTGGGGCCCTGGCTGGACCGCATCGATCCCGGCGCCCATCGCCGGGTCAAGGGGCTGCGTCTCGTCACGGCCTTCGGCCTCGCCGCCCTGGTCGGCTTGCTTCCCGGGATCGCGGGCGATTTCCCGCACGGCGCGTTTCTTTCGCCGCTGGCCGGAGGGCTGGCGCTCTGGGCCAGCGTGTCAGAAGGCCAGCTGACGCGGGAGCGATCCGCGCGGGACCTGACGCTACTCGTGGCCGCGGGCATGGCCGGGGCGGGCCTCACGGCGCTGGCCACGCCGTGGCTCGCGATGATCGGGCCGAACGCGCCGGAAGCGGCCCTCGTGGCCGGTGCTTTCCTCGTGGGCTACCTGCGCCGCTTCGGCCGGTTGGGGGCGGGGCTCGGCTCGCTGGCCTATATCGGGCAGCTCCTCGCCTATGGGGGCGGGCTCACGACCGCCGACCTGCCGATGATCGCTGCCGCCGCGCTGATCGCCGCACCGGCCGCCATCGTCCCGCGCATGCTGAGTGGCCCGGCTGAACGGCCCGATCCGGTTCCGCCACGGCCCTCCGCGGTGGCCGAGACGCGCCTGGGCCTCTCGCCGGAGCTGGTGATGGGGCTGCAGGCCGCGCTGGCCGCCACGGCGATCGTCGCGCTCACCGGTAGCCTGGGCCTGCGTCAATCGGTCTGGGCGGTGACGGCCAGCACCTATGTCGTGGCGAGCACGGCCTTGGGCACGCTCTCGCGCGTCCGTCTTCGGGTGTCGGGCACGATGGTCGGGGTGCCGCTGGGCCTCGCCTGCCTGCCGATCGCCGAGCACATGCCGATCCTGGCCTGGGTGGCGGCCGCGCTGGCCATGGTGGTCTATGCGATGTCGGTGACCGCCCGCTACGACATCGCCTGCGGCGCCTTCGCCTTCACGCTGGTCGTCACCCTGGCGGCCAGCGGCGAGCATTCCGTCGCGCATCTGGCCGCCCGCCTGTGGGAGACGCTGCTGGGCGGCGCGCTGGGGGTCACCGTCGCGATGCTCGTCCTTCCCCTCCGGCCGAAGCCTTAGACCACCAGCCGCCGGTACAGGTGCCAGGTGGCATGGCCCAGCACGGGAAGCACCACCGCCAGGCCCACGCCCAGAAAGGCCATGCCGGCAAAGAGCAGCAGCCCCACGATCATGCCCCAGACGATCAGCGTGCCCGGATTGGCGCGGAAGGCGGCCAGGGAGGTCAGAACGGCCTCGCCCGCCGAGACCTCGCGGTCCAGCATCATCGGGAAGGACACCAGGCTCACGGCCACCACCCAGAGCGCGAAGCCCGCGCCCACCAGATTGCCCACCAGGATCAGCATCCGGCCGTGTTCGGTATGCAGCAGCTCGCTCATCATCGCGCCGAGGGACAGCGGCGCGACGGGGCCCATGAAGGCGCCGTAGAGCCAGCGCGCGACGCCGATCCAGATCACGAAGGTCGCCACCAGCGAGAGGCCGAGCAGGAAAATCCCCCCGATCGCCGGCGATTTCAGGACGCCGAACATGTCGCGCCAGCTCACGGCGAGACTGAGCTCCCGCCGCCGGCTGATCTCGTAGAGGCCGATCGCCAGAACAGGTCCGACCAGCGCGAAGCCCGCCAGCAGCGGCCAGACCAGCGGCAGCAGGGCATTGCCCGCCGCCGCGCGCCCCAGCACGAAGCCGAAGGCCGGATAGACGAGGCAGAGGAAGAAGAGCTGCGTGGGCGCGGCCAGGAAGTCCTGCCATCCCTGCTTCAGCGACAGCGTGAGGTCCCCCAGGCCGATGGGGTTGATGTGCGCAGAGGGGTGAAAGCCTTCGGCGTCCCAATGTGCCTGCGCCGGCTTTGTCTGTGCCATGTTTCGTGTCCTCCGCGACCCATTGAGCCGAGGCCGCTTGCGGCGACAGGAGGATGGTCGAGGCGCATCCGCCCGATGCCGCCATCCTATGCCCGTCATTCCTATAACGGCACAGAAATCATCCCGTTTCGTTCCGAGTTTGATCGCGCTAGGGTTTCGCCAACCCAAGGAGGACGCCCCCATGCTCGAATTATCGCCCACCCCCATGCTCAGCATCCCCTCGCTGCGCGACAAGGTGACGCCGGCCGAATGGCAGGCGCGCGTGAACCTCGCCGCCTGCTATCGCCTCATGGACCTCTTCGGCATGAGCGACATGATGGCGAACCACATCTCCTGCCGCGTGCCGGGCGAGGAGGGCGCCTTCCTCATCAACGCCTATGGCATGAGCTACGACGAGATCACCGCCTCCTCGCTCGTGAAGATCGACGTGAAGGGCAATATCCTGCTCAAGGCCGATTTCGGCGAGCTGAACTACGGCGTGAACCGCGCGGGCTTCGTCATCCACGGCGCCATCCACGAGCACAGCCACGAGATCGACTGCGTGATCCACACGCACACCTGGCCGGGCATGGCGGTTTCCTCGCTGGAATGCGGGCTGCTGCCCATGAACCAGACCTCGATGCGCTTCCTCAAGATCGGCTATCACGAGTTCGAGGGCGTGGTGCTCGACATGTCGATGCAGGAGCGGCTGGTGAAGGACCTGGGCGACAACAACGCTCTGATCCTGCGCAATCACGGCCTGCTGACCGTCGGGCGCACCATCGGCGAGGCCTTCAACGCGATGCATCGCCTGGAGCTGTCCTGCAAGGCGCAGCTCGCGGCCCTGGCCTGCAATGCCGAGATCCATCCGGTGCCGCAGAAGGTGCTGGACGAGACCTATCTGAACTACCAGCCCCAGACGCGCCGGCCCTTCGGCGTGATGGAATGGCCGGGCCTGCTGCGCAAGCTCGACCGGATCGATCCGTCCTTCCGCGACTGATCCGGTTCAGTCCCGGAGCACCACCACGTCTCCGGAAGCGATGCCCGAACGGATCTCCACCCCCTCGGGCGTGGAGATCCCCAGCACTACCGGGCGCGAGACGATCCGCGCCCCCTCGCGCACCCGCACGATGCGCGCGCCGTCCTCGTCGCGCACGGCCTGGGGCGGCAGCACCACCGCGTCGTCACGCTGATGGGTGATGATGGACAGGCTCGCCGACATGCCGACCGCGAGGCGCGCGCGCTGCTCGGCCGTGAGATCGGCGATGGCGATGGTCACGGCGAAGCTCGGCATGCCGCGGCTCATCGCGCCGCTCTCGCCGCTGGCCTGGGCGGCCACCGTCGCCACGCTGCCCGTCAGCACTTCGCCCGCGAAGGCGTCGCCGGTCACGCTCACGGACTGGCCGGGGCGCACGGAATTCACGTCGATCTCGTCCACCTGGCCGCGCACCAGGAAGCTCGCGAGGTCGCCGATGCTGAACATCGCCTGGCCGCGTCCGACCCTTGTGCCGACCTCGATCGTGGGCGCGCGCTGCCCGGCGCCCGACGTCTCGGGCGGCGTGAGCACGACGCCCGAGACGGGCGCCAGCAGCTCGGCGTTGCGCAGATCGGCCTCGACCTCCTCCAGCTTGGTCTCGGCATTGGCGAGCTCGAGCTCGGCGGTGCGCAGGTTCAGCTCGTCGCCGCGCGCCAGGGTGGCGGCGAGGTCCTGCTGGGCGGCCTGGAGCTGCAGTTCCTGGTTGCGCTGCTGCTGGAGCAGGTTGCGATGCTCCTCGGCGGGAATGATGCCGCGGCCGAGCAGCATGGCGCTCTGGCCGATGCGCGCGCGCAGATTGGCGGTCTCGAATTCCGCGCCGGCCAAAGTGCGCCGCGCGCGCGCCACCTCGAAGCCCTGGGCCCAGTTCCTCAGCTCGTCGACCTTCTGCCGCGCGCGGATCTCTCCGGCACGGGCCTCGCGCAGGCGCGTCTGCACCTCGCCGCGATCCATGCGCAGCAGCACCTCGCCGCGCGTCACCGCGCCGCCATAGCGGAAGAGCCGCTCGCGCACCGTGCCGTCGAAGGGGGCGACGACGCTGACATTCGCCCCCGGCTCCAGCACGCCCACGACCGCGATGCGCGCGCTGACGGCTTGCGTCGTGGCGGTGAGGGTGAGCACGCCGCCGGGCAGGTCCTGCGCGAGCTCCGCCCCGCTGCCGGAGGACTGCCAGGTCCAGGCCGCGACGCCGAAGACGGCGAGGAAGGCGACGCCGATGGCCCCGGTGCGCATCAGCGCGATGCGCTTGCCCACGCGCGCCGCGCGCACCGCCGATTCCTCCAGCCGGAGGAAGGCATCCTGCAACTTCGTATATTGATCGGCGATCTCGGCCTGGAGGCGCTCGGTCTCGGTCACGTCGGAGAAGACGGCGGTGATGGCCGGTTTGCCCGCATCCGGCCCCTGCTGCACGCGCCACAGCGTGGCCTCGACGGAGAGCCGCCGCGCGCCGGGGAAGGAGACGGCGTGGCGCTGGCCGCTCTCGCCATGGAGCGGGGCCAGCACGGCATCGATGAACTCGTCCGTCCCGTCGCGCTCGCTCAGCATCATCGCGATGCTCTGGCCCACGGCCTCGCTCGCCTCGAGGTCGAGCATGCGCGCGGCGGCCGGGTTGAGCGTCATGATGCGCGCATTGGGCCCGATGGTGAGCACGCCGTCGGCCATGGAATCCAGCGCCCGGCCGTAATCGGTGGCGAGGCTTTCGTGCAGGCCCGCCAAAGCGGCCTCGCTCGCGGCCAGCCGGGTGGTCGTGGCGCGCAGCTCCAGCTCGGCCGTCGCGCGCGCCGCGAGACGCGTGAGCCCTTCGCGCTGCGCCTCGGTGAGGTGGCGGGGCAGGCGGTCCAGCACGCAGAGGGTGCCCAGCGCCTCGCCCGACGGCCCGCGAACCGGCATGCCCGCATAGAAGCACAGAGCTTGCTCGCCCTTCACAAGGGGATGGTCTCGGAAGCGCGGGTGACGGGAGAGATCCTCGATCTCGGTCAGCGCGTCCCGCGCCAGCGTCTCGTCGCAGAAGGCGTGCTCGCGCGGGCAGTGGAGCGCGCTGGCCTCCAGACCCTCGGCGCCGAGGATCCATTGCCGCGTGCTGTCGAGCAGCGCGACATAGCCGATCGGCGCCTCGCAGAGGAGGGCCGCGAGGCGCGCGAGATCGTCGAAGGCGGGGGCGGCTGTGACGCCGCTCACATCAGTCATTCAGCGAGATCTGCCACGTGTCGAGCGTGGTTCCCAGCACCTGGTCGAGCTGCGTCAGTGCATTGGCATAGGCGATGACGGCCTGCAGCTCGGCGCTTTCCGCCGCCTGCAGCGAACCCTGGAAGGAGACGACCTGGAAGTTGGAGGAGCGCCCGACCTGCAGCTTCACCAGCTCGGTCTCCAGCTGCATGCCGGCCAGCTCGCGCGCGCGCTTGGCGAGCTCCGCCTGCCGGCGCAGCGCGTCGATGTTGCGCACCGTGTCCTCGACCTGCTGGCGCAGGCGGTCGCGCGCGCCCTCTCGCGCGATCTCCGCCTGGCGCAGCGCGACGGTCGCCTGCACCTCGGGCTGCTCGCGCGCGATCTGGCCGAGGGGGATGTTCAGCCGCAGCCCGATGTTGAAGTCGTTCCGCGCGGAGCTGAGCTGTTCCAGCGTGCGCGCGATATCGGCGGTCTGCGCGCCGCCCGCCGCCGATCCCGCGACGAAGGAGAGGTCCCACAGGCGCTGGTTGCGCGCGACGTCGAGGTTGATGCGCGAGACCTCGATGGCGAGGATGCTGCGCAGGTAGTCCGGTTGGGTGTTGGTGGCCGCCTCCAGCGCGCGGGGCAGGGCCACGCGCGCGCTGTCGGCCGCCGGGCGTTCCACCGCCCAGATCCGCTGCGACTGGTTCACCGCCAGGAAGGTGAGCAAAGCGAGGCGCGCCTGCTGATGCGCGTTCTGCGCGCCCACGAGCGTCAGCTCCTGCTGGGCGATGGAGGTCTCGGCCTGGATCAGCTCCACCTGCGCGATGCGCCCGGCGGCGGCCAGCGCCACGTTCACGCTGGCCAGCTCGCGCGCGCGGCGCAGCGCCTCGTCGGAGATCCGCAGCTGCTCCTGCGCCTGGAGCAGCGCGCGATAGCCCAGGATGGCCTGGCTGACCTGGTCGATCACCAGGGCCTTCAGCTGAAGCTGGCTGCCGATCTCCTGCAGCCGCGCGATGCGCGTCGGCGCCATGTTGTAGTCGATGCCCGCGCCGGCCAGCAGCGGCTGGATGACCTGGAAGGTCGCCTGGCCGATGGCGCGGGGGTTCTGGTTGCGGATGTTGTTCTGCGAGCCCTGCCAGCCGAAGGTGAATTGCGCGCCGGTCGGCAGCAGGATGGTCGCATTGGGGTTCACCAGCGTGGCGGTGGTGGTGACGCCGCCGATCCGCGCGCGGTTCACGCTGGTGGCGATGTTGTATTGCGGGTCGAAGCGCGCCTCGGTGACGCGCAGCGCGAAGCGGTCGGAGACGCGCTGGAGGTACTGGCTGCGGATCGCGCGGTTGCTGCGGATCGCGAGGAAGACCGTCTCGGGCAGGGTCAGTGGGATGCTGCCCTCGGGCATGTTGCGCGGCGCCGCGGGGGCCGCCGCGCGGGGCGCGCGCTCGCGTGGCTGCGCGACGGCGGCCGGGGCCAGGCCCAGGCCAGCCGCGAGGAGGCAGGAAATCCTCCAGCCGCGCATGTTTTCTCTCCACCACCCGTTCCCCGCACTATTCCATCCTCGGCGAGCGGGCCGCAAGCAGCGCCAGGGCCTTGTGCCATCGGCGGTTCCGATGCGTGTCATCGTCGCCGTGGAAGCTCGACGGCGGCGGGGGCGCATGGTTTCCTGCATCCATGGCATGTCCGGCGAGGCGATGGGGCTGCGTGGCCGGGGCGATCCTGGCGCTGGCGGGCTGCGCGCCGCCCTCGGTCCTGCGCGAGCCCGTCCGCGGCGCGAGCTACCAGCCCCTGGAGGCCGCGCTGCCACCTTTGCCCGCGGTGATGGAGCGCACAGGCGACCCGCCCATCGCGCTGCCCGACCCCGCGACCTTCACTCCGATCGCAGCGCCTCGATGGGATCGAGCCGGGCGGCCATGACGGCGGGGTAGAAGCCGAAGAACACGCCGACCGCGAGCGAGACGCCGGCCCCCAGCGGCGCGGCCAAGGGCGAGAAGCTCACCTGCCAGCCCGACATCCAGGCGAAGCCGAAGCCGCCCGCGAAGCCCAGCGCCACGCCGAGCACCGCACCCAGCACCGAGAGGATCAGCGCCTCGGACAGGAACAGCCGCCGCACGTCGCGCCGCCGCGCGCCGATGGCGAGGCGGATGCCGATCTCGCGCTTTCGCTCGGAGACGGACATCAGCATGATGTTCATCACCCCCACCCCGCCCAGCACGAGGGCGATGCTGCCCACCGCGCCCAGCAGCAGCGCGACCAGCCGCACCTGGCTGTTCATGCCCGCGATGAGCTGGCGGGCGGACATCACGTTCAGCGTGGAATCGCGCATCCCCGGGCCGAGATGCTGCTGCAGCTGCCGCGTGGCGATCTCCGGATCGGTCTCGGGCGCGAGGCGCGCGACGGCCATGGAGAGCTGCGGGATCGCCATCACGCGCCGCGCATTGGGCAGCGAGAGGAAGAGCGTGCCGTTGATGTCCACCGGCAGCATGGGGTTCATCAGCACCGGCTGGACGAGGCCGATCACCGTGAAGACGTAGCGGCCCACGCGGATCTGCGAGCCGACGCGGATCGGCGAGAAGGGCTGCGACATCTGCTGCGCGAGCTCCGAGCCCAGGACCGCATGCAGCTCGAAGCGATCGAAGGAGGAGAGGAAGCGGCCCTGCGCCATGGGCAGGCGCGCCACGTCGTCGAAGCTCTCGGTGACGCCGAGGAAGCCGGCATTCTGCGTCTTGCCCTCGAAGGCGACGGGCCCGCCGCCGACCATGAAGGGCGCGATCTCGCGCACGGTCGGCACCATGGTCGGGACGGCCTCGATGTCGCCGAGGCGGAAATTGCCCAGTCCCGAATTGCTGTCGGCGCGCAGGACGAGGGTATCCGTGCCCATCTGGCGGAACTGCCGGATGGTCTCCTGCCGGGCCATGTTGCCGGCGTGCAGCATGGAGATCACGGCCCCCGCGCCGACGACGATCCCCAGCAGCGCCAGCAGGCTGCGCTGCCAGGCGGCCAGCAGATTGCCGGCGGCCTCCATGAGGGTCTGGAGCATCATGCGGCGTGGGCCGTCACGGGCAGGTGGGTCTGGTCGGCCAGATGGCCCTGGGTCAGGACCAGTCGCTTGCGGCAGCGCGCGGCGACGCCGGGATCATGGGTGATGATGAGCACCAGCACGCCCATCTCGCGGTTCACCTCCTCGAAGAGGGCCATGATCTCGCGGCTCACGATGGGGTCGAGCGCGCCGGTCGGCTCGTCGGCGAGCAGCACGGCGGGGTCGCCCACCAAAGCGCGGGCGATGGCCACGCGCTGCTTCTGCCCGCCCGAGAGCATGTTGGGCATATGCGACAGATGCTGGCCGAGGCCGACGCGGGTGAGCATGCGCTCGGCGCGCGCGCGCGCCTCCGTCTCGGGCGTGCCGCGATACATCAGCGGCAGGGCCACATTCCGCCAGGCATTGAGGCGCGGCATCAGGAAGAACTGCTGGAAGACGAAGCCGATCATCTTGTTGCGCATCGCCGATTGCTGGTCGACGCCGGCGGCCAGCACGTCCTGCCCGCGGATGCGGTAGGTGCCGGCGGTGGGCCTGTCCAGCAGGCCCACGATGTTCATGAAGGTCGTCTTGCCCGAGCCCGAGCCGCCCATGATCGAGACCATCTCGCCGGCCGCGAGATCGAGGTCGAGGTCGTGCAGCACGGTGCGCTCCGTGGGGCCGATCCGGAAGCTTCGCTTGATCCCACGCAGTTCGAGCATGGCGCGAACCTAGGGCCGCGTGGGAAGCCGCGTCAAAGCATCCTGAGCACGGCTTCGGCCGCCGCCTCGCTGGGCAGGCCCTTTTCGGGGTGCAGGCGGGCGAGGGCGCGGGCGAACCCCGCGCGCTGGCGGGCCACGGCCTCGTCCTCCTCGATCAACGGCAGCAGCGCGGCGGTGAGGCCGTTGGGCTCGCAATTCTCCAGCAGCAGCTCGGGCACCACCAGCTCATCGGCCAGCAGGTTCACGAGGCTCGCATACTTCACCCGGAACAGCCGGCGGATGATGGCATTGGAGATGGGGTTGAAGGTGTAGCCGATCACATGCGGCAGCCCGGCCACCGCGGCTTCCAGCGAGGAGGTGCCGGATTTGATCAGCCCCGCGCGCGCGGCGGCGAAGGCGTCGGCCTTCTCGCCCGGCGCGCGCACGGTCGCGATCGGGCGGCCCCAGGCGGAGGCCTTTTCGCGCACCATCTCCTCCACCGTGCCGGCGAGGCCGATGACGGGCAGGATATCCGCCGGCAGCCGGCGCACCGTCTCGGCGAAGGGCGGCAGCATGCGCGAGACCTCGCCGCGCCGGCTGCCCGGCATGACGATGAGCGAGCGCTCCCGATAGGGCACCCGCGAGGCGTCGCCATGGGCGGCCTCGCTCTCCAGGATGGGATGGCCGACGAAATCCACCGGGATGCCGGCCGCCTCGAAGATCGGCGCCTCGAAGGGCAGCAGCGCGAGGATGCGGTCCACGCGCTTCGCGATCTTCTTCACCCGGCCCGGACGCCAGGCCCAGACCTGGGGCGCGACGTAATGCAGGATCGGGATGCCTAGCTGCTTCACCCGCGCGGCGAGGCGCAAGGTGAAGCCAGGGCTGTCGATGGTGACGATCAGGCGCGGGCGGCGGGATTTGATGTCGGCCACCGCCTCGTCCATGCGCTGGGAGAGGCGGCGCAGGCTGGGCAGCACCTCCATGATGCCCATCAGCGCGAGCTGGCGGATGTCGAAGAGGGAATGGAAACCCTGCTCGGCCATGCGCTCGCCGCCGATGCCGGCGAATTCCAGCGTGGCGTCGCGTGCGCGAAGAGCCGCGATGAGACGCGCGCCGAGGATATCGCCCGAGGCCTCGCCGGCGGCGACGTAGATGAGCGTCATGCGAAAATGGCCTGCGGGCTGCGGGGGACGGGGATGGCGGGCCAGTCGCGATGGTTGCGCACGGCGCCGTCCGCGCGCACCGCCTCCAGCCGCGCGGGATCGAGCGTGGCGAAGAGCAGGCCGGGCACATCGTATTCGCGCTCCGCGACGATCCCATCCGCGGCAAAGCCGCGATCGACGGGACCGTAGACGCCCGCCGCGCCATGGTTCTCATCCAAGGCCACCGAGCCCGCGAAGCCGCCCAGCGTGGGCGCCACGGCGACGAAGCACTGGTTCTCCATGGCCCGGGCCTGCGCCCCGATGCGCACGCGACGAAAACCGTGATCGGTGTCGGTGCAGGTGGGGACGAGGATGAGCCAGGCCCCGGCCTCGACCTGGGCGCGCACCATGTCGGGGAATTCCGCGTCGTAGCAGACGGCGATGCCGATCAGGCCCCAGGGCGTGTCGAAGACCCGGGGCGGGGCGCCCGAGGAGACGCCCCAATGCTCGGTCTCGAAGCGCGTCATGCGGCGCTTCTCCTGCATGGCGAGGCGCCCGTCGGGGGCGATGAGCGGGGCGCGGTTCACGATGGCGTCGCCGTCGCGCATGGGCAGCGTGCCGGGTTGCAGCCAAATCCCGTGGCGCATCGCGGCGGCGCGCATGGCGGCGAGGATCTCGTCGGCCGCCGCCACCATCGCGCGCAGCTCCGTCGCGGCATCGGTGGATGTGCCGCCGGCCAAGGTCGCGCCCAGCTCCACGCAGGCATATTCGGGCATGAGCACGAGATCGGCCCCGCCGGCCTTGGCCGCCTCCAGCCAGTGGTCGAGCTTTGCCGCATAGGCCGTCACGCTCGCCGTCGGCTCCACCGGCCAGGCAAGGGCGGCCAGAGTGAGGGTGTTCAAAGCGTCTTGATCCAGAAGGAGAGGGCGTGCGGTGTCTCGCGGTCCTCACCCAGCTCGCGCCAGTCGAAGACGCAGGAGAGCTCCGGATGATGCGCGTAGCCGCGCTTGCCCCAGAAGGCGTCGAGCGGCGTGTGGTCGGCCGGCTTGCGCGGATCGTTGGCGTTGCGGACCACGGCGCAGAAGGTCGCGTGCGGCAGTTCCAGGCCGCGCGCATGCGCCTCGCGCGCCGCGAAGAAGGCCACGCCCGCGCCCTGGCCGCGATAGCGCTTCAGCAGCACGGATTCCCCGAAATAGCAGTAATCCACCGGATTGCGGCCCGCGTGCTCGAAGGCCATGCGGACGGGCCCGTGCGAGGCCGTCATGGGCTGGGCGGTGGCCGCGCCCACGATGGTTTCGCCATCCCAGGCGAGGATGATCGCGGAGGCCTCGTCCTCGGCGTAATGGCGCAGGTAGCGCGCCTCGCCCTCGGCCTCGCCGCGATAGAGATAGGGCCATTCGCAGAAGACCTCGCTGCGCAGCCGCGCGAGGGCCGGGACATGGGGCAGGGCGGCCTCGCCGGTGACGGTCTCGATGCGCAGATTCATGCGGGGGAGGCCTCCAGGAAGGCACGCAGCCCGTCCTCCACGACGCGGGGATCGAGGTCGCGCAGGATGAAGACGATGCGGCTGGAGCGGTCGTCGCCCTCGGGCCAGGCCTCCAGCAGCTGCGGCGGGTGGAAACTGTGCTGGACGCCGTGCATCACCACCGGCGCCGGCTGGCCGCGCAGGTTCAGGATGGCCTTCATCCGCAGCACATGCTGGCCCTGGGTGATGGCGAGCATCTCCAGATAGGAGGCGAGGCCCTCCCAGGGCAGCGGCTCCGTGAAGCGCAGGCAGGTCGCGCGGATGCGCGCGTCATGCCGGTTCACGTCGTGGTGGTGATGGTGGTGACGATGCCCTGCCGCCTCGACCCATCCGGCAATGTCCGGCAGCTTGCCCTCGGCCGAGAAGGGGCCGGCATCCAGCAGCGCCGCGGCCTCGACCTCTCCGTCCAGGATCGGCGCGACGGGGTTCAGCGCCGCAAGCCGGTCGCGCAGGACCGCCACCTCCGCCGGCGCGGCCAGATCGGTCTTGGTGAGCACGATCCGATCCGCCACCGCCGCCTGGCGCAGCGCTTCCGGTTGGGCGTCGAGCGTGGCCATGCCGTGCACCGCATCGACCAGCGTGACCACGCCATCCAGGCGGTATTGCCGGATCAGCCAGGGGTCGGACATCAGCGTCTGCAGGATCGGCGCGGGATCGGCGAGGCCGGTCGTCTCGATCACTACGCGGCTGATGGGCTGTGGCCGCTCCGCGAGGTCGCGCAGCGCACGGGAAAGGTCGCCGCGGATGGTGCAGCACAGGCAGCCCGAGGCGAGCAGCACCGTGTCCTCGTCCAGCCGCTCGACCAGGAGATGATCCAGCCCGATCTCGCCGAACTCGTTGATGAGCACGGCGGTCTGCGCCATCGCCGGCTGGCGCAGCAGGCGGTTCAGCAAGGTGGTCTTGCCGGCTCCGAGGAAGCCGGTCAGCAGCGTGACGGGGACGGGATTCATGCGCCGTAGAGGCTTTCGGGGCTTACCAGCGGCGCCGTCAGCTCCACCAGCCCATCGCCGCGCGGGGCAGAATAGAAGCAGCTGCGGCGGCCGGTGTGGCAGGCGACGCCGATCTGGTCGACCAGCAGCAGCAGCGTGTCGCCGTCACAATCGAGGCGCAGGTCCACCACCGTCTGCACCTGGCCCGAGCTCTCGCCCTTGCGCCAGAGCCCGCCCCGGCTGCGGCTGTAATAGCAGGCGCGTCCGGTCCGCAGGGTTTCCTCGAGGGATTCGGCGTTCATCCAGGCCATCATCAGCACCTCGCCGGTGTCGTGCTGCTGGGCGATGGCGGGCACGAGGCCTTTGGCATCGAAATGCACGGCCGCGAGCACGGCGGCGCGGCCCTCATCTGAGGTGACGGGGAGGGGGGAGGGGGTGTCTGACATGGCGCGACACTATATGGGGTTTCAGCATGGCAGGTGAGGGGCAGATGGATCAGGAAGCGACGCTGGACCGCGCGGCCGTGCAATGCGCCGCCCGCGGGGCCCAGCTCACGCCGTTGCGGCGCCAGGTGCTGCGCCTCGTGCTGGAAGCGGAACAACCCGTCGGCGCCTATGCGCTGCTGGACCGGCTGCGCGGCGAGCGCGGCCCGGCCGCCCCGCCCACCGTCTATCGCGCGCTCGACTTCCTGCTGGAGCAGGGGCTTATCCACAAGCTGGAGCGGCTGAACGCCTTCACCCCCTGCGTCGAGCCCGGGCACAACCATGCCGGCCACGACCACCAGCACCAGTTCCTCATCTGCAAGACCTGCGGCACCACCACCGAGCTGACCGACCACGCCGTCGCCCATGCGCTGGAGGCGGCCGCCCAGCGCGCCGGCTTCACCCCGCGCAAGATGACGGTCGAGGTCGAGGGCATCTGCGCGAAATGTGCGGCCTGAGGGCGCGACGCCTTCTCCGCTGGACGCCCTCGCCTTTC
>NZ_CBDDFJ010000029.1:0-8651 GCF_965227005.1 Roseococcus sp. | reverse complement strand
GCGGGTGCGTGCTGGCGCGGTGCGCCGCCATGGCCTTCTCGGAGGCGCCGGTGAAGCTGAAGCCGGTGGGCAGCATCAGCCCCTTCTGGCTGCCGCCGACGCAGACATCGACGCCCCATTCGTCCATGCGGAAGTCGTAGCAGCCGAGCGAGCTGATGGTGTCGGCCATCAGCAGGGCCGGGTGCTTCAGCTCGTCGAGCATGGCGCGCACCTGGTCGAGCGGCAGGCGCATGCCCGCGGCCGTCTCGTTGTGCACACAGCAGACGGCCTTGATCTCATGCGCGGTATCGGCGGCCAGCGCCTCGCGGATGGCGGACATCTCCACGCCACGGCGCCAGTCGCAGGGGATGTGCTTCGTCTTGAAGCCCAGCGTGCCGCACATCTTCATCCAGGAATCGGAGAAGTGGCCCGTCTCGGGGATCAGCACGAGGTCGCCCGGCGAGAGCGTGTTGACCAGCGAGGCCTCCCACGCACCGTGTCCGGACGCCGTGTACATGAAGAGGTGCTGCTCGGTCTTGATGACCTTCTTCAGCCCAGCGAAGCAGGCGTCATAGACGGCCATGAAGGCGGGGTCGTTGAAATCCATGCTGGCGCGCGCGGTGGCGAGCAGCACGGAATCGGGAATATTCGTCGGACCCGGATTGGCGAAGAAAAGGCGGCCGCGCGCCATCGGGCGTGCGGGGGCCGGAGCTGTGTGACCGTCCATTATCTTGAAGCTTTCCTGTTCGGCGTTCCACCCAGTATCGAGCGGAACGCCAAGGGTATCAACGCTGGAGGCGAACGCCGGTGCGGGCAACGACGTCGCGGTACTTGGCCACCTCAGCGATCATGAAATCGCGCGTCGCCTCGGGGGTGTTGGCGGCCGTCCAGGCGGCGACGCCGGCGCCGAGCAGGCGCTGACGCATCTGCGCCTCGGTCACGGTGGCGACCAGCGCGCGGTTCACTTGCGCGACCACCGCGGGCGGCATGTTCGGCGGGCCGACGATCATGTTCCAGGTCGTCATCTCGAAGCCCGGAATCGCGGCCTCGCCCAGCGTGGGAATATCGGGGAAGGCGGGGAAGCGCTCGCGGCTCGTGACGGCCAGGCCCCGCACCAGCCCGTCGCGCACCTGGCCGGCGGCGCTGGCGAGGACGGCAATGCCGAACTGGCCCTCGCCCTGGTGGATGGCGGTCAGCATCAGCCCGCCGCTGCGATAGGGGACATGGGTGAACTTCGCGCCACCCAGCGCCAGCGCCATCACCTCGACGGCGAGATGCGGAATCGAGCCGACACCCGAGGTGGCATAGGCGAATTCCTCGGGGCGCGAATTGCGCAGCCGCTGGACGACCTCGGTCGGCGTGCGGCCGGGGAAGCTCGGGTTTACCACCAGGATCATCGGCGCCGTGCCGACCATGCCGATATGGGTGAAATCGGCCACCGGATCGTAGGACGTGCCCCCCTCCAGCGCGGCCGGCGCGATGCCGTGCGACGACACCTCGATGAGCATCAGCGTGTGGCCATCCGGCGACTGGCGGCGCAGCCAGTCGGAGGCGACGACGCCCGAGGCGCCGGCACGGTTCTCCACCACCATGCGCGCCCCGGGCGCGAGATTGGCGGCGAAGCGCTCGGAGATCATGCGCGAGGCGATGTCGGTGCTGCCGCCCGGCGCGAAGCCGGTGGCCAGGGTGATCGGCCGATCGGGATAGGTCTGCGCCGCGAGCGGTGCGGCGATCACGGCAAGGCAGGACGCCGCGAGCGCGATTCTTCGAAGCATGGATATTCCTCGGCTTTTTTCGTTGTCCCGATGAAGCCCCACCCGACACGCGGATGCAAGCCGTCATGACACGTCAGGACACCGTAAACCGAGGGTCTTCGGCGGGGGGGCGAGGCGGCCCGCCTCGCCCCCCGCCGGTCGCGCTTTATTCCGGCAGGCGTCCGAAGAGCCCGTGATCCAGCGCGGCGCGATAGACCCGTGCGGGGAATTCCGAGGCGCTGGCGGCGCCGCGCAGCGCCGCGACGTCGTCCTCCATCAGCGGCGTGATGGCCGGCAGGAATTGCGGCGTGGGCAAGGACGCGACCGGCCGGCCGAGCAGCGTCTCGATCACCTCGTCGGTGACGGGCGCCAGCGCGCCGCAGGTCATCTCGAACCGGCCCAGGCGCATGATGCGGCCGGCGAAGGCCGTGCCCTCCATGCCCTCGCGCGCCAGGACTCGGTCCTCGATGCGCAGCTTCGTGCCGCGCAGCAGGTCATCGGCCTCGACGCCGCCTTCGAGGTGCGCGCCGACCACGCGGAACAGCGTGAAATGCGCGCGGGAGAGGGCGGCCAGGACGGCCGCCTCCTCGCTGCCCTCGGCGTATTCGCCGGCCTTGGCCTCGCGGTCCAGCGCCCGCGAATGCCCGCCCATCGGCCCGAAGACGCCCAGATCGACCACCAGCAGCAACTGCGCCTGGTTGCCGACGCTCACCTCGTCGTTCTTCCAGTCCAGGCCGAGCGCCCGCGCCTGGCTCGCCGCCGAGGCGCGCGGGATGCGGCGTCCGGCGGCGGTCAGGATGCGCTCACGGATGGCGCTATAGGCCTCGTAGTTCGAAGTACTCATGCGTTGATGCTCATGGCCCATTGATGCCCAGCGAAGCGGCCGTCTCCAGGATGCCCTGCCAGGCGTCCCGCGAGAGCGGAACGCCCGAGACCGTGCGGGCGGCGCGGCGGTGATTCTCCGGCTCGCCCGGGACGAGCACGGGCGAATCGATGTCGGCCGGCGCGCAGGACTTCACCCAGTCCAGATAGTCGGCCGCAGCCTGATGGAAGGAATCCTCGTCGCCGAAATGCTGCGGCGAGAGGTAGATGGACAGCATGCCATTGGCAATGCGGCCGCGCTCGGTGATCGGGCCCGAGGTACCGCCGCCCGTCAGCGCGCCGGCCAGCAGCTCGCACATCAAAGCGAGGCCGGAGCCCTTGTGGTCGCCGAAGGCGCGGATGGCGCCCGATCCGCCGGCCGCATTGCGCGGGCCGACCTGCTCATAGGCGCCGTAGAGGGTGTGCGGATCACCCGACATTTCGCCATCGGAGGTGATGAGCGCGTTCTCCGGCAGCGCCTTGCCGCCGTTGGAGGCGACCAGCACCTTGCCTTCGGCTACGAAGGAGGTCGCGAAGTCGAGGATGACCGGGCCCTTGGGCAGCGGCACGCCGATGCTCATCGGCGCCGTCGAGAAGCGGCGCTCCTTGCCGCCGAAGGGCGCGACCAGCACCGAGCCCGCGACGTTCACGAAATGGATGGAGATGAGGCCCTGGGCCGTCGCCATCTCGGCATAGTCGCCGGTGCGGCCGATATGGCCGGCATTGCGCAGGCCGACGATGCAGGAGCCCTTCTCCAGGGCGCGGGCGATACCGAATTCGGTGGCCTGCTTGGCGACCGTCTGGCCGAAGCCGAAATTGCCATCGAGCAAAGCGAAGGCGCCGCCATCGCTGATGACGCTGATCTTCTGGCCGGCGACGACATAGCCCGCCTTCTGCCATTGCACGTAGCGCGGCACGCGGTCCACGCCGTGGCTGTCGTGGCCGGCGAGGTTGGCGCCCACCAGGTGGTTGGAGATGCGCGCGGATTCCTCGGGGCTGCAGCCCGAGGCGCCGAAGATCTTGGTGACGAAGCTCTCGAGCTCGGTCACCGGGATGTAGACATAATCGGGCTCGGCCATGCGCGTATTCCTCTTCCTGAGAGGAAATTGCCCCTGGCCGCCCGGCCCGTCCAGACCCGTATCCGCTCAGATCGTCGGGGTGCAGGCCGCGAGGGTCACGCGGAGCATGGTGCCGGTCGGCGATCCGCCGAAGGGATTGATTGTCCGCTGGTCCCTGGTGGAACCGCCGGCGATGCGGAAAGGCCCCTCCGGGCCGGATTTCCTCTGATCCGCCCTGACGCTCCCGCGCCGCCGCGATCCGGCGTGTCGTCCGAATGGCCGATCGGACGGCAGGGAACCATCCGATCGCGGCAATGGCGCCGTTAGGCGGCGCCTTCGTGACCTTACAGGACGCGGCCCGTGCGTGCGTCGAGCAGGTGCATGTTGTTCATGTCCGCCGTCAGCACCAGCGGCACGTTGGGCGCGGCCTCCACGGTGGGCTCCAGCCGCGCGCAGCAGTCGCGCGCCTCGCCCAGGTGGAAATGCGCGAGAGTCTCCATGCCCATCGGCTCGATGACCTCGGGCGTGATGGTGATCTCGGCGCGGTTGGGCAGGCCGAGGCGCTGGTCCGTCAGATGCTCGGGGCGGATGCCGAAGAGCAGGTCCAGCCCCGGCGCGCCGGCATAGCGCGCGCGGCGCGACTCCGGGATGGGCAGCACCGCGCCGCCGGGCAGATGCACCGCACCATTCTCCACCCGTGCGGGGAGAAAATTCATCGCGGGGCTGCCGATGAAGCCGGCCACGAAGCGCGTCGCGGGGTTGTGATAGAGCTCCTGCGGCGGGCCGACCTGCTCGATGATGCCGCCATTCATCACGACGACGCGGTCGGCCAGGGTCATCGCCTCCACCTGGTCGTGCGTGACGTAGACGGTGGTGGTGCGGACCGTCTGATGGACCTTCTTGATCTCGGTGCGCATCTGCACGCGCAGCTTCGCGTCGAGATTGGACAGCGGCTCGTCGAAGAGGAACACCTTCGGATCGCGCACGATGGCGCGCCCCATGGCGACGCGCTGGCGCTGCCCACCCGAGAGCGCCTTGGGCTTGCGATCGAGCAGCGGGATGATGTCGAGGATGCGCGCGGCTTCCATCACGCGCCGCTTGATCTCCTCCTTCGCGAACTTCCGAAGGATGAGGCCGAAGGCCATGTTGTCGAAGACCGACATGTGCGGATAGAGCGCGTAGTTCTGGAAGACCATCGCGATGTCGCGATCGCGCGGGGGAATGTCGTTCACCACGACGCCGCCGATCGAGATATCGCCCGAGGTGATCTCCTCGAGCCCCGCGATCATCCGCAGCGTGGTGGATTTCCCGCAGCCGGAAGGCCCGACGAGCACCACGAATTCATGGTCGGCGATGTCCAGGTCGATGCCTTTCACGGCCTGGACGTCGCCCTCATACATCTTGACGATCTTGCGAAGCGAGACTTGCGCCATTGTGGTTCAACCCTTTGTCGCGCCGGCGGTCAGCCCGGCAATGTAGTAGTCCATGAGGAAGGCGTAGATGACGACGGGCGGCAGCGCCGCGAGCAGCGCGCCGGCCATGATCTGCCCCCAGGCGAAGGTATCCGCGCGCACCAGCTGCGAGACGATGCCGATGGTCAGCGGCATCTGGTCCGGCGTGGTGACGAAGGCGGTCGGATAGACGAAGGCCGCCCAGGACACGGTGAAGGCGAAGATCGTCGCGGCGATGATGCCGGGCAGCGCGACGGGGATGAAGATCTTCGTCAGCATCTGCATCCAGTTGGCGCCGTCGATCAGCGCGGCCTCGTCCAGCTCCTTGGGGATGGAGGCGAAGTAGCCGATCATGATCCAGGTGCAGAAGGGCACGGTCAGCGTCGGATAGACGAGCACGAGCCCCCAGATGGAGTTGAGCAGCCCCAGCCCGCCGACGATCTGGTAGAGCGGGATGAAGAGCAGCGTGTCCGGCACGAGATAGGTCAGGAACACGCCGGTCGCGAGGAACTGGCTGCCGAAGAAGCGCATCCGGGCCAGCGCGAAGGCCGCGAGGATCGAGATCACCATCGTGATCGCGACGACGAGGCCGGTGATGATGAAGCTGTTCACGAAGAAGCGCAGGAACATCCCGTTGCCGAGCAGCGCTCCGTAATTCTCCAGTGTCGGATTGCGGACCAGCCAGGGATTGCCCTGCATGTTCGCGATCTCGGCACTGCCCTTCAGGCTCGTGATGAACATATAGACGGGCGGCGCCAGGAAGATGATCGCGGCCAGAGTGAGGGAGGCATAGGCCCACCACATGGCCCAGCGCCGCTCGCGCGAGAGGCTGCCGGCCTTGCTGTAGATCGTGGGGGAGGGCGCGGTGGTGACGGACATCACATCTGCTCCTTGGTCCGGCGAGTGACGCCGCGCAGCACGAAGAAGGCGCAGACCGCCAGGATCGGCAGCATGAAGAGGGAAACGGCCGCGCCGCGCGGGATATTCCCGCTCAGGATGCCGACCTGGAAGGCATAGCTCGCGAAGACGTGGGTGAGGTCGCGTGGTCCGCCATTCGTCAGCACCCGGACGATGTCGTAATTCGCGAAGGTCACGATCAAGCTGAACAGCACGGTGATGGAGATGATGTTCGCCATCATCGGCAGCGTCACGTAGCGCAGGCGCTGGAAGCCGTTCGCGCCATCGATCGCCGCGGCCTCGTAGAGCTGCTCGGGGACGGATTTGATCGCCGCCAGGTACATGATCATGAAGAAGGGCGCGCCCACCCAGACGTTCACGATGATGATCGCGGCCCGCGCCCAGAGCGGCTCGCCCAGCCAGGGCACCGGCGGCGCGCCGACCAGCGAGATCAGGTAGTTGATGGAGCTGTAGGAGGGGTCGTACATCCACCACCAGCCGAGGGTGGAGAGCGCCGGCGGAATCACCCAGGGCACCAGCAGCATGCCGCGCCATTTGCGCTGCCCCTTCACCGGGATGTGGTGCAGCATATGCGCCAGCCAGAAGCCGATCAGCGCCTTCACGATCACCGCCGTGATGGCGAAGATGCACGACTGCCACACGACGTTCCAGAAGGTGTCGGTGTCGAAGAGGATCTCGAAATTGCCGAGGCCGATGCTGCGTTCCATCGTGCGGTTCAGCGTCGAGAGATAGATCCCGTAGCCCGCCGGATAGACGACGAGGCAGGTGATCACCAGCAGCAGCGGCAGGGTCATCAGGAAGGCGATGGTCGATCGGCGGCGCGCGAAGCGCTTCAGGCTGCCCGTGCCGGAAGGCACAGGCGCCACGCGCGAAGCTGGGGTGAGCGTATCGGCGGACATGACGGTTTCTCCTGCCGTGAATCGCAAATCGGGCGGGGGATCGCTCCCCCGCCCCGTTCCTGCTCAGCCGCGCGCGAAGTTGCGCAGTTCGCGCTCCGCCCAGGCCATCGACTGGTCGATGGTCTCGCCGCCCTGCGCCACGCGGGCGATCATCTTGGTGTTGATCGCCTGGTTGTAGGCCTGCACCGCGATCTCCGCGGGGGCCGGCGCGAAGGCGATGTTCTGCTGCGCGTTGTGATGCGGCTTCAGTGGATAGTTGTAGACGACGCCCGTGGGCGGGCCTTCCGTCTCCCAGATCTTGAAGTCCGACATGGTGGCGAAGGGCGGGATATCGTAGCCGGAGCTGGTCGTGGTCTGCGCCTCAGCCTGCTCGCGCTCGGAGAGGAATTCCAGCAGCCCCTTCGCCGCCGGCTTGACGCGGCTGAAGCTCCAGATGCCCCAGAAGTACGGCAGATAGGGCGTGAAGCGCCCGGCCGGGCCGGCCGGCATGGGGAAGGTCCAGCACTTCTCCGCCACGGCCGGCGCGTCGCGCTTGGCCACGGCCCAGGTCGAGGGCGGGTTGAAGATCAGCGCCGAGCGGCCGGAGATCAGCGCGCGGTTGTTGGACGCGTCGTCCCAGGCATAGACGTCGTTCGGCAGGAAACGGCACAGCCTCACGGCGTATTCCAGCGCCTGCCGCACGGCCGGATTGCTGCGCACGGTGACATTGCCGCGTTCGTCGATCATGGTCGCGCCATAGCTGCGGAACAGCGAGCCGACCCAGTCCACCGCGTCGGTGAAGCTGCCCATCGGCAGGCCGAAGGGCACCTGCGCCTGGGCGCATTTCTCGGCGGCGACGAGGAAGTTGTCCCAGTTCCACTGATCGACGCCGGGGCCGACCTGGTTGGCCGCCGGATACATGGCCTGCACGTCGATGCCGGCATGCTGCTTCAGCAGGTCGAACCGGCCGAGCGACGGCTTGTGCTGGCTGCCCGACACCGCGGGAATCGCGCGCCAGGCGCCTTCCCGCTTGGCGAGGTATTCGCCGATCGGGTTGACGGGGCCGTACTTCGCGACAAGGCGGCCGACCACATCGTCGATCGGCTCCAGCAGGCGCGCATGGGCCGAGGGCTCCCAGGTCGGGAAGCTCAGGATGTCGTGCCCGGAGCGGCTCTGCGCCTGGGCCGCGATGGTCAGCAGGTTCTGGTTGCCGACGGAGGTGATGAAGTCGAGCTGCACCTCGACGCGATTGCGCTGGCCCCATTCGGCGCAGAGGCGGCGCAGCACGTCGTTGCCGACCGGAACCCAATGGTCCCAGAATCCGCATCGCAGCGTGCCGCCGGTGCCCTGCGCATGGACCATGGGGGAGGCGAGAACACCCGCCGCGATCACCCCAGCCCCCGAGCGCAAGGTATTGCGCCGGCTCAAGCCCTTCTCTGCCATCTTGAACATCCCTGTATTTTTTTCACGGTCTTCGCCGCGGGGCGGAGGTTAGGCAAACTGGGCATCGCAGCGCAACCGATTGATGCATCGGCTTCCAGGCGTGAAGATGCCCCCATGGACACACAATTCTTCGATGCGCTCGTCATCGGCGCCGGCATCGCGGGCGCCACCGCGGGGGCCCATCTCTCCGCCACGCACAAGGTCGCCCTGATCGAGGCGGAGGAAAGCGCCGGATATCATACGACTGGCCGCTCCGCCGCGATCTGGATCCTCAGCTACGGCAGCGCCGACGCGCAGATCCTGACCGCC
>NZ_CBDDFJ010000028.1:0-21053 GCF_965227005.1 Roseococcus sp. | reverse complement strand
TCCTGCAGAAGCAGAAGGCTGGCGGAAGCGCGGCGGATTCGCGTGACCACGGTCACCTCGTCATCCAGACGCGCGGGGCGTGCATACTCCACCGTGATGCGCCGCACCACCATGAAGCAGCCATGTAACCGCTGCATGTCGGCATGGGGCATTCCCATGTCCCGGAGGCTTTCTGTCCGGCCGCGCTCGGCCCAGCGCAAATAGGTGGCGTGATAGGCGACGCCCCCGGCATCCGTGTCTTCGTAATACACACGGATGTTCATGCGGTGAGCGAAATCAGTCGCTTGATCCGTCATTGGGGCGGATCCAGCAGGTCGGGCTGGAGCAGCGTGCCGGCCGGCGGGGCCAGGCCCAGATGCCGCCAGCCCGGCTCGCCCAGCATGCGGCCGCGCGGCGTGCGCAGGACCAGGCCCTCCTGGATGAGGAAAGGCTCCACCACATCCTCCAGCGTGTCGCGGCTCTCGGACAGGGCGGCGGCGAGGGTCTCGACTCCGACCGGCCCGCCATTGTGGTGCTCGGCGATGCGGCAGAGGTAGCGGCGGTCCATGGCGTCCAGGCCCTTGGCGTCCACCTCGAGGCGGGCGAGCGAGGCATCGGCCATGGCGCGGTCGGCCGTCTTGCCCTCGACCACGCAGAAGTCGCGCACGCGGCGCAGCAGGCGTCCGGCGATGCGCGGGGTGCCGCGGCTGCGGTTGGCGATCTCGCGCGCGCCGCCCTCGGCCAAAGCGAAGCTCAGCTTTTCCGCGCCTCTCCGGACGATGCGGAAAAGCTCCTCGGGCGTGTAGAGGTTCAGCCGCAGCGGAATGCCGAAGCGGTCGCGCAGCGGCGTGGAGAGCAGGCCCGAGCGCGTGGTGGCGCCGACCAGGGTGAAGGGCGGCAGGTCGATCCGCACGGTGCGCGCCGCCGGCCCCTCGCCGATGATGAGATCGAGCTGGAAGTCCTCCATCGCCGGATAGAGCGTCTCCTCGATGGCGGGCTGAAGGCGATGGATCTCGTCGATGAACAGCACGTCGCGCGGCTGGAGATTGGTGAGGATGGCCGCGAGATCGCCCGCGCGCTGGAGCACGGGACCGGAAGTCGCGCGGAAGCCCACGCCCATCTCGCGCGCGACGATCTGGGCCAGGGTGGTCTTGCCCAGGCCGGGAGGGCCGTGCAGCAGGACGTGATCCAGCGCCTCGCCGCGCGCCGAGGCCGCCTGGATGAAGACGGAGAGGTTTTCCCGAAGCAGCTTCTGCCCGGTGAATTCGGAGAGCATCTGCGGCCGCAGATTGACCTCGCCACCGTCCTCTTCCTGGCGTTCGCCGCTCGTGACGCGCTCGCTCATTGCCGCCGCCGATTCAGCTCTCCGGGGCTTTCGCCCCTACGACCATCGGGGGCCATCATCGGACCGACTCACGAAGCGCGGTGGTGATGAGCGCGTTCAGCCCCGCCCCCTCGCCCAGGCTGGCCTTGGCCCGCGCCACGGCGCGCTCGGCCTCGGGTCGCTTGAGGCCGAGATTGAGCAGCGCGCTGACGGCATCGGCCTCGGGCGTCTCGGGCAGCGGCGTGGGCGCGGCCGCGCCGGTACCGTCGGCCTCGGGCGTCGCGCGGCCCACGGCCCATTTCTGCATCGCCGGCTCGTCGATGATGCGGTTGGCGGTGGCCGCGCCCAGGCCCTTCACCTCGGCCAGGCGCTTGCGCTCCTTGGCGGCGATGGCGCTGGCCAGCTGGTCCGGCGCCAGGCCCGACAGCACGAGCAGCGCCTTCTGCGGGCCGACCGTCTTCACCTCGTTGAGGGCGCGGAAGGCCTCGCGCTCGGTGGCGTCGAGGAAGCCGTAGAGGGTGATGGCGTCCTGGCTCACGCGCGTCTCGACCAGCAGCTTCTGGATGCCGTCCTTCGCCGTCAGACGGTCCAGCGTCTTGCGCGAGCACGACACCAGATAGCCGACGCCGTTCACGTCGAGCACGCAGGCGCCGTCCTGCGTGGATTCCACGAAGCCCTTGAGCGCGGCGATCATACCCGCCCTCGATGGCCGGAGGCGCTCTTGCGCCGAAGGGCTGAATCGGCGGCGGTCATGCCTGCATCAGCTTCGCGAGCATGCTGCGCGTGCCCCGGTGATGGGCATGGCAGATGGCGATGGCCAGGGCATCGGCCGCGTCGGCGCGCTTGAGCACGGCGCCGGGCAGCAGGCGCTTCACCATATCCTGCACCTGGATCTTGTCCGCGTGCCCCGTCCCGACGACGGCGCGCTTCACTTCCATCGCCTGGTATTCCGCCACGGGCAGCCCGGCGAGCGCGGGCACCAGCAGCGCCACGCCGCGCGCCTGGCCGAGCTTCAGCGCGGCGGCGGGGTTCTTGTTCACATAGGTGTGCTCGATGGCCGCCTCGTCGGGCGTCCATTCCTGGATGATCCGCGCGAGGCCGTTGTGGATCAGCACCAGCCGGTGCGCGAGCTCGTCGCCGGCGAGGGTGCTGATCGCGCCGGCCGCGATGTAGCGCAGGTGCGAGCCCGCGCTTTCGATCAGCCCCCAGCCCGTATGGGTCAGGCCAGGGTCGATGCCCAGAACGCGGATGGCGCCGGGAGCCAAGTTAGCCTGAGAGCTTCGCCAGAACGGCGTCGCTCACCTCGAAATTGGCGTAGACCTGCTGCACGTCGTCATGGTCGTCGACCAGATCGATGAACTTCAGCACGGCGGCCGCGCCTTCCTCGTCCAACTCGACGGTGAGGTTGGGCTTCCACTCGAGCCGGGCCGCCTGGGCCTCGCCGAAGCGGGTCTCCAGCGCGTCGCGCACGGTGTTGAGGTCCTCGGGCGCAGTCAGGATCTCGTGGCCCTCGGCCGTGCTGGCCACATCCTGGGCGCCGGCATCGATGGCGGCCTCCAGCATGGTGTCGGCATCGGCCACATCGGCCGCGAAGCGCACGGCGCCCACGCGGTCGAACTGGAAGGCCACCGTCTCGCCCATCGCGCCGCCATGCTTGCTGAACATCGAGCGCAGGTCGCTGGCGGTGCGGTTGCGGTTGTCGGTCAGCGCCTCGACGATGAGGGCGACGCCCGCCGGGCCGCGGCCCTCATAGCGGACCTCGACATAATCCACGCCCGATCCGGCGCCGGAGGCCTTCTTGATGGCGCGGTCCACCGCGTCCTTGGTCATATTCGCCAGCCGCGCAGCGACCAAAGCGGAGCGCAAGCGCGGGTTGTGCGCGGGGTCCGGCATGCCGGACTTGGCCGCCACCGTGATCTCGCGACCGATCCGGGCGAAGGCGCGGGCGCGCTTGGCGTCCTGCCCACCCTTGCGGTGCATGATGTTCTTGAACTGCGAATGCCCAGCCATGGCTACTTCAGAGATTGGTTGAAGTTTATCCTATAGCGTCCGGCCCGGAGTTTCGCCACCATGGGGGACATGGACACGAATGCCATTCTTGGCGACCCGCACGCCGTCACCTCGCTCGAGGCCCTCGAGGCGCTCTACGGCCGCCCCTCCGAGCTCGCCGCGAATAAATCGACGGACCGGCTCGATGCGGTGACCCTCTCCTTCATCGCCGCCAGCCCCTTCTGCCTGCTGGGCACGCAGGGGCGGAAGGGCAACCACATCACCCCGCGCGGCGACGCCCCCGGCTTCGTGCTGGCGCTGGACGAGAAGCGCCTAGCGATCCCCGATCGCAAGGGCAACAACCGGCTGGACGGCTATCGCGACATCCTCGAGGACAACCGCGTCTCGCTGCTCTTCCTGGTGCCGGGCATGGGCGAGACCATGCGCGTCCACGGCTTCGCCACCATCTCGACCGACCCGGAGCTGCGCGAACGCTGCATCGCCCAGGAGAAGGTGCCGACCACCGTCCTGGTCGTGGAGGTCCGGGAGATCTTCATGCAATGCGCCAAGGCGATCATGCGCTCGGACCTGTGGGACGGGCGCAAGAAGGCCGCCGGCGTGCCGACCATGGGCGCGCTGCTGCTGGCCCATAAGAAGAACGGAATGGACCCGACGGCCTATGACGCCGTGGCCGAGGAACGCCTGCGCGCCAACATGTACTGAGGGCGGCCCAGGCCTTCCCTCAGACCTCTCCGGTCACCATCCGCGCGGTCGCCACGAAACTGCGCGGCCCCTCGGTTCCCCAGGCCCGCCGCAGCGCGCCCTCCAGCCGTGACCGCGCCGGCGCCTCCAGCGCCGAGGCGAAGGCGCCGACGAAACCCTGCCCGGTCAGCCAGGGCGTCCACCAGTCCTCGAAGCTGTCGAATTCCTGCCGGATCGAGATGTCCCGCTCGCGCACCTTCCTGAGGCCGGCGGCCTCGAAGACCGCGCCCAGGCGTCCCGGCGTGCCGATCGGATTGGCCCAGTGCTTGTCCCGCCAGTCCGCGCCCTCGCGCAGCACCACCGCCGCCGTATCGGCAAAGAGCCGCAGGAAGGGGAAGCCGCCGGAGAAGTCCCACATCGCCGTGGCGACGATCCCGCCCGGCTGCGTCACCCGCGCCATCTCCCGCGCCGCCTTCAGCGGATCGGGCACGAAGCCGAAGACCAGCAGCGCGAGCGCGGCGTCCTGCGACGCCGTCGAGAGCGGCAGGGCCGCGATGTTGCCGGGCTCGAAGCGGGCGTCGGGCAGGTCGGCGCGGGCGGCCGCGACGAAGGCGTCGCTGGCATCCACGCCCGTCACCTTCGCGGTCGGGTCGCGCATCAGCAGGGCCGCGCTCAGCGCCCCGGTGCCGCAGCCGGCATCCAGCACGCGCGCGCCGGCAGACAGGTCGAGCGCATCCAGGAAGGGTTCCGCCAGGCGGCGGCTCCACCGGCCCATGCTCCGCTCATAGGCGACGGCGTCCGTCGCGACATATTCAACCGAGGTGCTCATGGGGCGCGGGTATACCGGAAGTTGCAATGCGTGGAACCGGACATGATCGTCTGCGTGCGCTCCAGCGTCATCTTCGGGTCGTAGCCCTCGCAGAAGGCTCCGTCGCGGTTGCAGGAGAGCACGGCGCCGAGCTTGCCCAACCCCATCTCGCGATAGCTCTCGGCATAGCGGCAGCGCGTGACGTTGAAGTCGAAATGCGTCTCGTCCTGGCGAAGCACCTCGATGCGCAGCGCGTCGTCGAGCTTCCAGCGCTCCATCAGCTCGGCGAAATGGGCGATGCTGGGCTCGGGCGCGAGCTGGGCCATGGCGGCGCCCGTCTCCTGGGCCAGCCTGACGATGGCGCGGCTGAGGATGGCCGTGGCCTGCTCCTCGCCGAGCGTCGCGGTCATCTCCTCATAGATGCCCTTGGCGAAGGCCGCCTCGATGCGGCGCTGTTCGAGGATGGAGACGGTCATGGCAACTCCAATCGGCTGACGGCCTCAGGCTAAACCCTTCCGCCGGCGCAATTCCAGGCCCTCACCGCAGCGGCGTGCCGCGCGGCAGCAGCCGATATCCCGCGATGCCGATCACCAGCGAGAGGCCGAGCAGCAGGAAGCCCACGCGATAGCCCTGCTCGCCCACGCCCACCAGCGCCACCGCCCCGCCCACCACGGCCGGCAGCAGCGCCGAGCCCAGCACCTGGCCGAGGTTCACCGTGGTGATGCCGCGCCCGACCATGTGCTCCGGGAAGAGCGCGCGGCCCTGCGCGACCAGCAGGATCGAATAGGTCGAGAAGAAGCAGGAGACCATCAGCAGCAGCACTGCCGACCAGAGCGGAATGCCCGGCCAGAGGGCCAGCGTGGTCATGGTGCAGATCACGATGACCGCCGAGGTGATCACCGCCGGCTCGCGCCCCAGCTTGCGTTCCAGGAAGGGCAGAGCGAGCTGCCCGCAGGGCACCGTCAGCCCCATCATCAACAGCACCGAGCCGCGCCCCGCCGCGTCCAGCCCGTGCACGTCGTAGAGATAGGGTCCGGCCCAGAGGGTCAGCAGCGTCGCCATCACGGCATAGGCGAAGCAGTGCATGGACAGGATGCGCAGCAGGCCTGGCGTCTTCCAGACGGTGAACTGCCCCGCCAGCACCTCGCCCAGCGTTTCCTTCGCCGGCGTGCGCAGGGCCATCCCCGGCGGGGCATCCTCCGCCCAGCGCCACCAGGCCACGCCGATCACGACCGTCAGCGCGGCCGAGATGAGATAGGCGCCGCGCCAGCCCACCAGGCCCGAGGCCAGGGCCAGCGGCGCGCCGGCCGCCAGGATGCCTGCCTGGCTCCAGGCGAAGATGCCGCTCATCGCCTTGGTGAGGCCCGGGCCGGCATGCCAGCGCCCGGCCAGCACCACGGCCGACATGAAGCTCGCCGCGCAGCCGAGGCCAAGCACGAAGCGCGCGGCGAGGAACTGCACGCCGTCCTGCGCCAGGGCCTGCCCGACCGAGCCGATCACCGCCAGCGCGGTGAGCCAGGTCACCAGCCGGCGCGGGCCCATCCGGTCGATCCCCACGCCCACGGGCAATTGCGCCACCAGCAGCGCCAGGAAGAAGGCGCTGTTGGCCGAGCCCAGCGCCGCCGGGCCCAGATGGAGCTCGGTGGCCAGTTCCGGCGCCACGACGCCGACCGCCGCGCGATGAAATTGGGAGACAGCCGTCATCGCGGACATCGCCGCGCCGACACGTACAACAGGACTCATGCGGTGATACCGAACTCCAAGGAAAGGGCCCGCGCGCCTTCGGGCGTACAGGCCAGCCGGCGCCGCTGCAGCAGGTCGGTCGCCGAAGGCTCGATGCGGGTAAGCCAGAGGCGGCGGGTCATCATGGAGGTGACCTCGCGTCCCAGTCCACCGGCGAGATGCGGCCGGCGCTCCGACCAGTCCATGCAGTCGCAGGCGAAACGAGACGCGCGGCGGGCCACGGCCAGATCCACGCCGAGTTTCGCGAAGCGCGCCTCGCCCGTGGCGGTCGCGACCCAGCCGCCCGGGGCGGCCTCGATCCAGCCGTCGCCCGTGAGCCGCTCGTGCAGCGCGACGCCGAGCCGCCCGGCCAGATGATGCCAGCACAGGCGCGCCTGGCGGAAGCCTTCCCCGTGCGGCCAGGATTTGCGGGGGCTGACCTGGGGGAGCGCCATCAGCGTCTCGAGCGCGGAGGCGACCTCCTCGCCGGCCAGCCGATGGTAGCGATGCCGCCCCTGGGCATGGACCGAGACCAGGCCGGATTCCACCAGGGCCTTGACCTGCGCGCTGGTCGCCGCCGCACCGATCCCCGCGACGCGGGCCAGTTCGCCGGCCGTCAGCGCCTCGCCCGGCAGCAGGGCCTGGAGCATGGCGGCGCGGGACGGGTCGCCGATCAGATTGGCGATGGTGGCGAGGTTGGACATGGTGACTCCTTGCGTGATCCTAACGGCTTTCCGAGCCGCAACCTACCGCCCCACGGGGCGGCATGTTTCGGGGCCGGCTGAACCCTGGCCGCTCGCCGCGGCGCGGATTTGCGGTCAGGATGCCGCATGCTTCGGTTCCTCCTCGCCATCGCCCTCCTCGCCGCCTCGCCCCTCCAGGCGGCGGAAATCAAACTCGCCACCTGGAACATCGCCTGGCTGACCCTGCGCCCGCCCCATGACCGCGCCTTGCCGCGCGACCTCACGCCGCGTCAGCCGGAGGATTTCACGCGCCTGGCCGACTATGCCCGGCGCCTGGATGCCGATGTCCTGGCCCTGCAGGAGGTGGACGGGCCCGAGGCCGCGGCCCGCATCCTCGATCCGAACGACTACCGCTTCTTCTTCCCCGACGAGCGCGACATCCAGCGCACCGGCTTCGCCGTCCGTCGCAGCCTGCGCGCCATCCGCAACGCGGATCTGGCGGAGCTGGACCCCATCCCCAACGAGCGCTTCTCGCTGCGCCGGGGCACGGACATCACCGTGGAGGTAGAGGGGCGGATGCTGCGGCTGCTCTCGGTCCACCTCAAGGCCGGCTGCCGCGAGGCCGGCGATCGCGGGCGGGAATGCGACACGCTGATGGGGCAATCCTCGGTCCTCGCCGGCTGGATCGCGGCCCGCCGGCGGGAGGGCGCGGCCTTCGCCATCCTGGGCGACTTCAACCGCCGCGCGACGGGCGCGAACGACGCCTTCTTCGCGCCCCTGGCCGCCGCCGCGCCGCTGCTGCGCGCCAATGAGGGCGTCTCCAACCCCTGCTGGTCCGATGCACGGGGCGGACGGCCCTTCATCGAGCACATCCTGCTGGGCGGCCCCGCGCGCGACTGGGTGCAGGCCAATAGCCTGCGCGTGATGGTCTATGCCGAGCGCGACCCGGCGATGCGCGACCGCCTCTCCGACCATTGCCCGATCAGCGTCCGCCTGCGGATCAACTGAGGTGCGCACCTTCTTCCGGATCACCTTTCCGCTCGCCTTGGTGAACTTCCTCAACCAAGCGAGCCGCGCGGTGATGGCGGTGATCGGGCCGCTGCTGGCCCTGGAATTCTCGCTTTCCGCCTCCGATCTGGGGCTGCTCTCGGCGGTGCTCTTCGCGGCCTACGGCCTGTCGCAGCTGCCGGTGGGCCTCGCGCTGGACATGTTCGGCGCGCGACGGGTGCAGACGGTGCTGTCGCTCACCGCCGGCCTCGGCTTCCTGACCTGCGCGCTGGCCGAGGACGTGATCCTGCTCGGCATCGGGCGCTTCGTGACGGGCATCGGCATCTCGGCGGGGCTGATGGCGATGCTCAAGGCCAATACGCAATGGTTCCCGCGCACGAGGGTCGCGGCCATGACGGGCAGCGGCGTCTTCGTCGGCGCTTTGGGCGGCATGGTCGCGACCCTGCCCATGCAGGCCCTCATCCCCCTCACCGGCTGGCGCGGCGGCTTCTTCATCTTCGCGGGGCTGGCCGTGCTGGTCGCCCTCTGGATCTGGATCTCCGTCTCCGACGCGCCGCCGGGTTATGTGCGCCCGCCCCGGCGGCGGCTCGTCCAGGAGATCAGGGCCTTCGGGCCCATCTTCGCCCATCCCTATTTCCGCCGCTTCGTGCCGGCGATCCTGTCGCTGACGGCGATGAACTTCGTCTATCAGGGCCTCTGGGCCGGGCCCTGGCTGCGCGACGTGGCGGGGCTGGACGACGGCGCGCGCGGCCTCGTGCTGTTCATCTATGCCTCCGGCTCGGCCGCGGGCAGCCTGCTGACCGGACAGGCGGCGAGCCATTTCCAGGCGCGGGGCGCCTCGCCGCTGCTGATTCCCTGCCTGGCTCTGGGCGCGCTGCTGACCATCCAGGGGCTGCTGATCTTCGCGCCGCCCTCTGGCGTTCCGGCGCTCGGGTTGATCTGGTTCTGCTTCGCCATGGCGGCCTCGGCCGGCCCCTGCGGCTATGCGGCGGTGGGCCAGCGCTTCGGGCCGGAACTGGCCGGGCGCGTGGCGACGGCGATCAACGGCTCCATGCTGGTGATGGTTTTCCTGACGCAGATCGCGATCGGCGCCATCCTGGACCTCTGGCCCCGCGCGGCGCATGGCGGCTGGAACGCGACGGGCTATGGCTGGGCCATGGGCCTGACTTTCGGAATTCAGGGCGCCTTCGTGCTCTGGGCCTTACGGGGCCAAAGGTTGGTGGGAGCACGGGCATGAAGATCGACATCGGCGATTTCGACATCGACGGGATCCTCGCGGGCTATCGCGTCGAGACGGGCAAGGGCTTCAAGCTGAAGAAGCACAAGCCCGCCGACACGGCGGGGCTCGATATCCCCAAGGCCGAGGCGACGGAGCTGCTCGCGATGGGCGTTGAGCGCCTCTCGACGCAGCAGGACATGCTCTATGCGCAGGATCGCTGGTCGGTGCTCTGCATCTTCCAGGCGATGGACGCGGCGGGGAAGGACGGCACGATCAAGCACGTCTTCTCGGGGCTGAACCCGCAGGGCTGCCACGTGGCCGCCTTCAAGCAGCCGAGCTCGACCGAGCTGGACCACGACTTCCTCTGGCGGCACATATCGCAGCTCCCCGGGCGCGGGCAGATCGGCATCCACAATCGCAGCTGGTACGAGGAAGTGCTGGTCGCGCGCGTGCATCCCGAGATCCTCGCGCATCAGAAACTGCCGCCGCGGCTCGTGACCAAGCGCATCTGGGACGAGCGGCTGGAGGATATCGCGAGTTACGAGCGCTTCCTCGCGCGCCAGGGCGTGGTGGTGCTGAAGTTCTTCCTCAACGTCTCGCAGGAGGAGCAGAAGAAGCGCTTCCTCTCCCGCCTCGACGAGCCGGAGAAGAACTGGAAGTTCTCCGCCGCCGATGTCGCCGAGCGCCAGCATTGGGACGCCTATATGGAGGCCTATGAGCAGGCCATCGCGGGCACGGCCACGCCCGAAGCCCCCTGGTATGTCGTGCCGGCGGACCGCAAGTGGTTCACCCGCCTCGTCGTGGTCGCCGCCATCACCCGGGCGCTGGCGAGGCTGGATCTGCATTACCCGAAGGTCACGGACGAGCAGCGCGCGGCGCTGGCCGAGGCGCGCGTGAAGCTGGGGTGACGCTCCAGATGCGTTAAGCGGGCACCCCTGAGGGTCGCGCCATCAGCATCTCGTCATGGTACCGGCCCTCCACCTTCAAGGCCCGTGGCTCCAGGCCGTAGGTCAGGAAGCCCAGGCGGGTGTAGAGCCGGATCGCCGGGATGTTCGTCGTCACCACGGTCAGCCTGATCGCCTCGACGCGGTCCCCGACATGCTCGATCGCGCGCTCGACCAGGGCGGCCGCCAGGCCGGTTCCCCGCGCTTCCGGCCGGACGAACATGCCCCATAGCACGCCCTTGTGCCGGAGCTTGGCCGCGTGCGGGACGAGCAATCCCACCACGCCCATCAGCGCCCCATCCGCCGCCCAGCCACCGAACACGTCATGGCTCGCCAGCCTCTCCGCGAACCACGAGAGGGGCTGGCCCGCCTCCTCCTCGAAGGAAGCGCCGAAGGAGGTTGGATCGCTGGCCAGGCCGGCAAGACGCAGGTCGCGATAGGCCCCCGCATCGGCCTCACGGAGACGACGCAGGGAGTAGATTCCGTCCACAGCTCGCTCCCATCCTTCGGGCCTCAGCCTATCGGAGGGCGGGAATGACCGGGAAGAGCCCTTTGCATGTTCTGATCGGCAAGCGGCAACTGGAGCCCCTTTAGCGAGTTGTTCCCGACAGGACCGGCGCCAATTCCGGCGTCGCGTATCGAGGATCAGCACCATGGACAAGGACCGCATCGAGGGTATGGCCAAGCAGGCCAAGGGCGCGATCAAGGAAGTTGCCGGCAAGTTGACGGGCGACGCGAAGCTCCAGGCCGAAGGCAAGGCCGATAAGGTCGAAGGCAAGGTTCAGAACGCCGTCGGCGGCGCGAAGGACGCGGTGCGCAACGCCGCGGACAAGTAATCCGGGGGCCGCGGCCGGCGGGGAGACCCGCCGGCCCGCCGCTGCATTGACACCCGAGGGTGGAAGATGATCCTGACCGCCTGACGCGCCGTTTCCGGGCGCGAAGTAGAAGGCGACTATGTCATGCGCATCCTCATTCTCGGCGCCGGGGCGCTCGGCGGTTATTACGGAGCCCGGCTCATCCAGGGCGGCGCAGCCGAGGAGGTCGCCTTCCTGGTCCGGCCGAAGCGCAAGGCGCTGCTCGACGCCAACGGCCTGGTCGTGAAGAGCCCGATCGGTGATTTCACCCTTCCCGTGAAGACCGTGACCGCGGAGGCGCCCGGCACCGGCTGGGACGTCGTCCTGCTGAGCTGCAAGGCCTACGACCTCGACTCGGCGATCGAGGCGATCCGCCCCGCCGTGGGCCCCGACACCATGGTCCTGCCCATCCTCAACGGCCTGTCGCATCTGACGACGCTGCAGGAGGCCTTCGGCGAGAAGGCCGTCATCGGTGGCATCGCGAAGATCGCGGCCACGCTGACCCCCGAAGGCCACGTCCACCACATGCAGCCGCCCGCCGACATCCTCTTCGGCGAGATCGAGGGCGGGATGTCACCGCGCATCGAGGCGCTGGCGAAGGTCTTCCAGGCCGCCCCCCATATCAAGACGACCGCCTCCGAGAACATCATGGACGAGATGTGGGCCAAGCTCGTCATGCTCGGCTCGCTCGCCGCGCTCACGGTGCTGATGCGGGCCAATATCGGCCAGATCATCCGCGCCGGCGGCCAGGAGCTGATCCTGCGCATGTTCCGCCTCTCCTCGGCCATCGCCGCGGCGAACGGCCATCCGGTGTCCGAAGCGACGCAGGCCGGCATGGAGCGCAACTTCACCAATCCGAAATCGACCGCCACGGCCTCCATGTTCCGCGACCTGCTGGGCGGCGGGCCGATCGAGATTGAGCATGTCGTCGGCTTCCTGGTCGAGGCCGGCAAGGGCGCCGCGCTGGACGTGACGCTGCTGGAGGCCGCTTTGGTCAACGGCAAGGCCTATGAGGTGCAGCGCGCCGAGGCGGCGGCCCGATGATCGACGTCGAGACCCTTCGTCCCCTCGCCCATCTCGTCCTGCGCGACGCGCATATCCCCGAGCTGCCGAACCACTACAGCGGCAAGGTGCGCGAGAATTACGACCTGCCCGGCGACCGGCGCGTGCTCATCGCGACGGACCGGCTGAGCGCCTTCGACCGCATCCTCTGCGCCATCCCCTTCAAGGGGCAGGTGCTGACGCAGACGGCGCGCTACTGGTTCGAGAAGACGGCCGATATCTGCCCCAACCATGTGCTGGCCTATCCCGATCCGAACGTGGTCATCGGCCGGCGGCTGGACATCCTGCCGGTCGAGATCGTGGTGCGCGACTACCTCGCGGGCACGACCAGCACCTCGGTGCTGACCATGTACAAGGCCGGCAAGCGCGAGATGTACGGGCTGACCCTGCCCGAGGGCATGCGCGACAACCAGCGCCTCCCCCAGCCCATCATCACCCCCACCAGCAAGGCCTATCACGGCGAGCATGATGCCCCGCTCTCCGCGAAGGAGATCCTGGATGGCGGGCTGCTGACGAGGGCGCAGTGGGACCAGCTGAGCGAATATGCGCTGGCCCTCTTCGCCCGCGCCCAGAAGCTGGCGGCCGAGCGCGGGCTGATCCTCGCCGACACGAAGTACGAATTCGGCACGGATGCCGAGGGCCGCATCGTCCTGGCCGACGAGATCCACACGCCCGACAGCAGCCGCTACTGGAAGGCCGGCAGCTACCAGACCCGTTTCGAGGCGGGCGAGAAGCCGGAAAGCTTCGACAAGGACTTCGTGCGCAATTGGGTGGCCGCGCGCTGCGACCCCTATCACGACGACATCCCCGAGATCCCCGAGGAGCTGATCCTCGGCACGGCGGCCGTCTATATCGAGGCCTTCGAGACGATCACCGGGCAGAAGTTCGAACTGCCGAAGGGCGATACCTCCGTGCTGGAGCGCGTGCGCGCCAACCTGCGGTCGCTCTTCCCCGCCTGACAGGGCCGTTGCCCGCCGGTTTGCGGACCGGCGGGCGGCTTCTATAACGCGCCATGGATTACTTTTCCGTTATCGAGATGCCGTCCCGTGGCTGATCCCACGATGCACCGCCCGCCCTCCATGCTCCGGGACCTGCTGAAGAGCGAAGCCGCGGGCGGCCTGGTTCTCATGGCGGCCTCGGCACTGGCGCTCGTGATCGCCAATTCCGCCCTCGCCCCGCACTACTTCTCGGCGCTGCGCAGCTATCTGGGCCCACTGAGCCTCGAGCATTGGATCAATGACGGCCTCATGGCCCTCTTCTTCCTGTTCGTGGGGCTGGAGATCAAGCGCGAGGTGCTGGACGGCCAGCTCTCCAGCTGGTCGCGCCGGGCCCTTCCGGGCATCGCAGCGGCCGGCGGCATGATCGTGCCCGCGCTGATCTTCGCGGCGATCAACATCTCCGATCCGACGACGCTGCGCGGCTGGGCGATCCCGACGGCGACGGACATCGCCTTCGCCCTCGGCGTGCTGTCGCTGCTGGGCAAGCGCGTGCCCGCCTCACTGAAGGTGTTCCTGACGGCGCTGGCCATCATCGACGACCTGGGCGCGGTCATCGTCATCGCGCTGTTCTATTCGGGGGCGCTCTCCGTCCCGATGCTGCTCGGCGCGGCGGGGATCGTGGTGGCGCTGGTGGCGATGAACCGCCTCGGCGTGCGCCGCCTCGCGCCCTACCTGCTGCTGGGCGCGATCCTGTGGGTGCTCGTGCTGAAATCCGGCGTCCACGCGACCATCGCGGGCGTCGTGCTGGCGCTGACCATCCCGCTCTCGCCCTCGCCGGGCACGCCGGAGGGCGCGCACTCGCCGCTGCACATCCTCGAACACGCCCTGCACAGATGGGTCGCCTTCCTGATCGTGCCGGTCTTCGGCTTCGCGAATGCCGGCGTGTCCTTCGCCGATGCGACGGCCGACCTCTTCCTGGAGCCGCTGACGCTCGGCGTCGCGGCGGGGCTGCTCCTGGGCAAGCTCGTGGGGGTGATGGGCGCATCCGCGATCGCGATCCGCCTGGGCTGGGCGGAGATGCCCGCCCTCGCGCAATGGCGGCATCTGGCCGGCGTCTCGCTGCTTTGCGGCATCGGCTTCACCATGAGCCTCTTCATCGGCCTGCTGGCCTTCCCGGACAGCGCGGAGCTGCAGACCAAGCTGAAGATCGGCATCCTGGCGGGCTCCCTCGCCTCGGGCCTGCTGGGCGCGCTGGTGCTGGCACGGACATCCGGCGCCCCGCCCCGGAAGAATTGAGCCCGGAAGAGTTAAGCCCTCAGAGCGAGGCGAGGACGCGCAGGGCCGCATCGCGCGTGGCGGTGAGCGCCGCCAGCGTCCCGTTCGCCTGCTTGATCGCGCCGGCGTCGCTACGGTCGATGTCGGAGACCTGCTCCTCGGCATCGGCGACCCCGGTCTGGAGCGTCTCGAGGATTTCCTCGATCCATTCCTTCACCTGGACGGGATCCGCCTCCGGGGCGTCGTTCCAGCCGGCGACGATGATCTCCACCTCGCGGCCCATGCGGGCGGGCGGGACATTCTTCGTGGTGAGTTCCAGGAGCCGCTTCAGCGCGGCGTTGACCGGCCGCGCCGGCCCTTTTTTGCGTGCCGCCATGCCGACCATTCCCTGATTGTCCGAGGACCGGCCCCGGTCATTCCGGGGCGGGTATCGGGGCGAGAGGATTCGAACCTCCGACCTCCTGCTCCCAAAGCAGGCGCACTACCAGGCTGTGCTACGCCCCGTCAGGCCCGGTGATAGGCGCTGCACGCCCCCACATCAAGCAGGCGGCAGGACCTTGCCCGGGTTCATCCGCCCGTCGGGGTCCAGCGCGGCCTTGATCGTCCGCATCAGGTCGAGCGCCACAGGGGATTTCAGCTGCCCCATGCTGGCGCGCTTGGACTGGCCGATGCCGTGCTCGGCCGAGAAGCTGCCGCCCAGTTCCACGGCGATCTCGCTCACTTGCGGCTCGAAGTCCGGCGCGAGGGCGGCCAGCTCGGAATGGGTCATGCCGGCCGGCCCCTTCATCGAGAGGTGGATATTGCCGTCGCCCATATGGCCCAGCGCCACCATCCGCCCTTCGGGCCAGCGCGTGGCGATCAGCGAGGCGCAGCGCTCCAGGAATTCCGGCACGGCCGAGACGGGCACGCAGGTGTCCGTCGGCAGGCCCGGTGCCTCGACGCGCGAGGCCTCGGGGAAGGTCTCGCGGATGTTCCACAAATTCTGGCGCTGGGCCTCGCTCTCGCAGATCACCACATCCTCGGCCTCGCCGGCCTCCAGACCGGCCATCAGCGCCGCCTCCAGCGCCTCGCGCACGGGGATGGAGGCATGGGTGCTGGCGGCCTCGATGAGGACGTACCATTCGGTGCTCAGCGCCATCGGCTCGCGGATATTGGCGCCGTATTTCAGCGTGATCTCGATGCAGTTGCGCTGGATCAGCTCGAAGGCGACCAGCTCCGCGCCGCTCTCCTGGCAGCGGGCGTAGAGGCGCAGGGCCTCGTGCGGCGAGCGCACGGCGGCGAGCGCCGTCTCGCGCTTGGCGAGCCTGGGATAGAGCCGCAGGGAGGCGGCGGTGATGACGCCCAGCGTGCCCTCCGCGCCGATGAAGAGGTGCTTCAGCGCATAGCCGGAATTGTCCTTCCGCACCCGGCGCAGGTCATCCAGCACGCGGCCATCGGCCAGCACGACCTCCACGCCCAGCACCAGGTCGCGCGCATTGCCGTAGCGGATGGTGCTGATGCCCCCCGTGTTGGTGGAGAGCGCGCCGCCCACCATGGCGCTGCCCTGCGCGCCGAAATGCAGCGGGAAGAGGCGCCCGGCTTCCTCGGCGGCGTTCTGCACCGCTTCGATGGTGCAGCCCGCCTCGGCGACGAGCGAGTTGTCCAACGGGTCCACGGAGCGGAAGCGATTCATCCGCTCCAGGCTCAGCACCACGCTGGCGGGGCCCTGCGCCATGGGCACGGCCGCGCCGCAGAGCGAGGTGCGCCCGCCCGCGGGCACCACGGCCAGGCCGAGTCCCGCGCAGGCGCGCAGCGCGGCGCTGACCTGCGCCGTGTCGGCGGGCTTGAGCACGGCCGTCGGCGCGCCGCGATAGACGCCCCGCCAATCCACGGCATAGGGCGCGATGTCGGCCTCGTCGCGCAGGCAGGCGGCGGGGCCGAGGGCTTCGGTCAGGGCATCGAGTGGGGACATGCCGCGCATGGCAAGCCGAGGCCCCGCGTCGCGTCAAGTTGCGGTGCAGCATATACCTAAGGTTGACCCTGGCCCGCACGGGATGGACCATCCGTTCCAATTACCGTGGGGAGACGGCGCCGTGGAAGAAACCGATGTGATCGTGGTGGGCAGCGGCTCGGCGGGGAGCGCCCTGGCGGGGCGGCTCAGCGAGGATCCCAAGATCCGCGTGACGGTGCTCGAAGCCGGCAGCCGCGACCGCAATCCATGGCTGCACATCCCCATCGGCTACGCCAAGACGATGTATCACCCCACCATCAGCTGGAATTTCGAGACCCAGGCCGAACCGGAGCTGGCGGGCCGTTCCGTCCCCTGGCCGCGTGGGCGCGTGCTGGGCGGGTCCTCGGCGATCAACGGGCTCATCTATATCCGCGGCCAGCCGGAGGATTACGACCACTGGCGTCAGCTCGGCTGCACCGGCTGGGGCTTCGACGACTGCCTCCCCTATTTCCGCAAGGCCGAGCGGCAGGAGCGCGGCGCGGACGATCTGCACGGCGCGGATGGCCCGCTCTCGGTCACCGACCTGCGCGAGAAGGGCGTGCTGGAACGCGCCTTCATCGATGCGGCCAAGGAACTCGGCTACCCCGAGAATCCCGACTTCAATGGGCCCGAGCAGGAGGGTGCGGGCTGGTATCAGGTGACCGTGCGCGACGGCTTCCGCTGCTCCGCCGCCACCGCCTATCTCAAGCCCGCGATGAAGCGGCCCAATCTGCGCGTCGTCACCGACGCGCATGTGGAGCGCATCCTCATCGAGGACGGGCGCGCGACGGGCGTGGTCTATCGCGTCGGCAACGAGACGCGCACATTGAAGGCGCAGCGCGAGGTGGTGCTGAGCTCGGGCGCCATCGGCAGCCCGCAGCTGATGATGCTCTCGGGCCTCGGCCCCGCCGCGCATCTGGCCGAGATGGGCATCGAGGTGAAGCGCGACATCCCCGGCGTCGGCCAGAACCTGCAGGATCACCTGCAGGCGCGGCTGATGTATCGCGCCAATCAGCGCGTGACGGTGAACGAGCGCATGGGCCTGATGGGGATGGCGCGGATGGGCGCGCAATTCGCGCTCACGCGGCGCGGCCCGCTGAGCTTCGCCGCCGCCACCTCCGGCCTCTTCGCCCGCGTCCTGCCGCAGAGCGCCACGCCCGACGTGCAGTTCCACTTCATCCCCTGGAGCGCGGACAGCGTGAAGGAGGGGCTGCACAAATTCCCCGGCTTCACCGTCAGCGTCTGCCAGCTTCGCCCCGAGAGCCGCGGCGAGATCCGCCTCGCCAGCACCGACCCGCTCGCCAAGCCGCATATCCACGCGCGCTACCTCACCAGCGAGACGGACAAGCAATGCATGGTGGAGGGCGTGAAGCTCGCCAAGCGCCTGGCCGAGACCCATGCCCTCGGCCGCTTCATCACCGACCGCTACTCGCCGCCCGAGGACGCGCCGGAGGACGACGCCGCCTGGCTCGACTTCGTGCGCCGCACCAGCGGCACGATCTATCACCCGACCGGCACCTGCCGGATGGGCGAGGATCAGGGCGCCGTTGTGGACACGCAGCTACGCGTGAACGGCGTGGGGAATTTGCGCGTGGCCGATGGCAGCATCATGCCGACGGTGGTGAGCGGGAACACCAATGCCGGCTGCATCATGATCGGCGAGCGCTGCGCCGAATTCATGAAGACCGCCGCCTGACGCCGATCAGGGGGCGGGAAACCGCCCCCGGAAATCCTGCACGACCTCTTCCAGCGGCAGGAAGCGCACGCCCGGCTGGCGCATCATATGGCCGATCAGCCGCTCCAGCATGAGCAGCACCTGCGGCCGGCCGGAGACGTCCGGGTGGATGGTCATCGGCACCACCGCATAGTCGTATTCGCGATAGACGAAGTCGAAATGGTCGCGCCAGATCTGCTCCAGCGCATGTGGGCTGACATAGCCGTGGCTGTTGGGGAACTTCTTCACGAACATCATCGGCGGCAGGTCGTCGAGATACCAGGAGGCCGGGATCTCCACGAGATTCGTGGGCTTGCCCTTGGTGAAGGGCGTCATCCAGCTCTCGGCCGGCTGGCTGTAGTCGATGGGTGTCCAGGCATCGCCCGTGCGCACGTAATAGGGCATCGCGTCGTGATGCATGAGCGAGTGGTCGTATTGAATCCCGCGCTCGATCAGGATCTCGATGCTGGTCGCGCTCACCTCCCACCAGGGAGCGACATAGCCCACCGGCTTGCGGCCCCAATGCTTCTCGATGAGGCCGATGCACTTGTCGAAGATCGCTTCCTCCTGCGTGCGGCTGAGGGCGAGCGGGTTCTCGTGGCTATAGCCGTGCAGGCCGATCTCATGGCCCGCGCGGGCCACCATGTCGGTCTGCTCGGGAAAGCTCTCGATGGTGTGGCCGGGGATGAACCAGGACTGCCTGATGCCGAAACGCTCGAAGAGCGTCAGGAGGCGCGGCATGCCGACCTCCGCCGCGAAGACGCCCCGGCTGATATCGCCCGGGCTGTCCTCGCCGCCATAGCTGCCGAGCCAGCCGGCCACCGCGTCGCAATGCACGCTGAAAGCGCAGATGATGTCCTTGGCCATGCCCGATCTCCTTACGTTTCGGGCGAAGCTAACGGCCCCTACGGCCCAAGCCTATTCCCCGCGTTCCAGGAGCGGCAATTCGCCTTGTGACGGCCTGGGCCGCCTGCTTAGCCTGCGGCCGAACCCCAGGAATTCCCCCGATGACGACGCTCTCTTCCCGGCGCGGCTGCGCCTGCTGCCTCCCCACCCTCGGCCGCCGCGGCATCTTCGGCCTCGCCGCCGGCGCCATGCTCGCCCCCATGGCGGCCCGCGCCGAGGACGGCACGGCCTATGACTCCATGCTGCTGACCTGCATCGATCCGCGCTTCATCACCCCGGTGAACGCCTGGATGGGAACGCGCGGCCTGACCGACAAGTTCAGCCGGTTCGGCATCGCCGGCGCGGCGGTTGGCGTCGTGGCCCCGGCCTTCGCGACCTGGCACACGGCCTTCTGGGACAATCTCGGCGCCTCGATCCAGCTGCACAAGATCACGCGCGTGATCGCTGTCGCCCATCGCGACTGCGGCGCGGCGGCCATCGCCTATGGCGACGCCTCGATCGCCACGCCCGAGGCCGAGACGGCCCTGCACACGCGGGTCTATGGGGAGTTCAAGGCCGAAGTCGCCAAGCGCCAGCCCAGTCTGCGCGTCGAAGGCGGCCTGATGGCCCTCGACGGCAAGATCGAGATGTTTGCCTGAGGCTTTTCCGGGCGGCGCCGCCGCCCGGAACCCCGATCAGCTTTCGGACAGGCTGTGCTGCTCGCGCAGCGCGTGGAAGCTCAGCATCTTCCACTCGTCCTCGGCACGCTTGCGCCGCCAGTCCGAAGCGAAGAGGGCCACCAGCTCGCCGTCATGATCGGTCGCGAGCTCGCTGCGGTTGAACTGGCTGAAACGCTCCAGCGCGGCGCGGTCGTCCGAGGTCACCCAGCGCAGATATTCCCACTGCGTCTGATCGAAGCCGGCGGGCACGCCGTATTCCACCTTGAGGCGACTCTGCAGCACGTCGACCTGCAGCAGGCCCACCACGCCCACCACGGGCGGTGAGCCGTCGAGCGGGCGGAAGATCTGCACCACCCCCTCGTCGGCCAACTGCTCCAGCGCCTTGTTGAGTTTTTTCGCGAGCATCGGATCGTCCAGCCGAACCCGGCGCAGATGCTCGGGCGCGAAAGAGGGAACCCCTCGGAAATTGATCGGCTCGCCCTCGGTCAGGGTGTCGCCGATGCGCAGGATGCCGTGATTGGCGATGCCCACCACGTCGCCCGGCCAGGCCTCTTCGGCCACCTGGCGGTCCTTCGCGAAGAAGAAGAGCGGCGCATTCACCGGCACCTGCTTGCCGGTCCGCACCTGGAGCAGCCGCGCCCCCTTCTCCAGCCGGCCGGAGCAAATTCGGAGAAAAGCCACGCGGTCCCGGTGGTTGGGGTCCATGTTGGCCTGCACCTTGAAGACGAAGCCGGTCAGCTTGTCCTCGCCGGGCGAAACCATGCGCGCATCGGCCGGGCGCGGGCGCGGCGGCGGGGCGAGGCGGCCGAGCCCGTCCAGCAGGTGGCCGATGCCGAAGTCGCGCAGCGCGCTGCCGAAGAAGACGGGCGTCATCGTGCCTTGGAGGAAAGCCTCCTCGTCGAAGGTCGGATAGCCGCCCTGGACGAGATCGGCCTGCTCGCGCAGCTCGGCGAGGCGGTCGGCGGGGAGGAGCTTGTCCAGCGCCGGGTCCGACAGCCCCTCGACGGGGATGTGGCTGCCATCGGCCGTGTCCAGCAGGCGCACGGCGGGGTTCAGCAGGTCATAGACGCCGAGCAGGTCGCGCCCCTGCCCGATCGGCCAGGCGGCGGGCGAGACGTCCAGCGCCAGGGTCTTCTCGATCTCGTCGAGCAGCTCTAGCGGGTCGCGCCCGTCGCGGTCCATCTTGTTGATGAAGGTGATGATGGGGATGTCGCGCAGGCGGCAGACCTCGAAGAGCTTGAGGGTCTGCGCCTCGATGCCCTTGGCCGCGTCCAGCACCATGACGGCGGCGTCGACGG
>NZ_CBDDFJ010000027.1:0-35886 GCF_965227005.1 Roseococcus sp. | reverse complement strand
TCCACGCGCTCCTCCAGCAAGGCGCGGCGGAAATCGGCGAGGCCTTGGGCGGCCTCGGCCGGGCTGGCGAAGCCGGGGTAGCGCGCCCAGAGCCGGTCCGCCGCGTCCTCGCGCAGGCAGGTGTCGAGCAGGCCGGCGAGAAAGCCGGCCTCGGCGAGGCGCGGGGTGAAAAGCCGCGCGAAGATCGGCGCGTGGGCCAGGCGCAACTCGGCCGAGGCGGGGGTGATGGCGCCCGGCTCGAAGAGCGCCGGATCATGCGGCGCATCGAGCAGCTGGGCGCGGAAGCGGCGCCAGGCGGCCGAGCCGAGGTTCCAGCCGAGCCCCAGCAGCATCGCCACCCCCGCCAAAGGCCCGCCAGCCGCCGCGGGCAGCAGGGGCGCGGCGGCCCGCAGCAGCGAGGCGAGGGGGCCGTCGCGCCCGGTCAGCGTCGCGGCCGCGGTCTGGAGCGCGGCGGGATCGGCCTGGCCGCCGAGGGCGCGGGCCGCGCCCAGCGCCTGCTCGGCCTGGTCCAGCCAGCTGTCCGCCTGGGCGGAGATGACGCCGGCGGGCAGGGCGGGGCCGAAGCGCTGGACCAGGAGGCGGGCGACGGCGAGATGGCGCTCCAGGCTGGCCATGGCCTCGGCGATGCGGGAGGGCTGGCCGGCCTGGGCGGCGGCGTCGCGGGCGGCGGCCTCGCTGCTGCGCAGCACCTCGTTGGCGCGATGCTGGCCCTCCAGCGCATCGCCTAGGCGCCTGGCGGCCTGGGCCTCGGGCGTGGTGGAGCGGGCGCCGAAGTAGAAACCGAAGACGCCGGCGATGATGCCGTTCACATAGCCGGCGATGGCGTCGTTCAGCGCGAGCGTCTGGCTGAAGAGGAGCAGCGGCAGGCCGATCACCCCCACGATCAAAGCGAGCACGGCGCGCACCGTGCCCTCGGGCAAGGCGAGGGGCAGGTCGCGCAGGGCGGCGATCTGCTCGGGGGTGGTGGCGGGGTCGCGCAGCAGCAGGAAGCAGCGCGAGGCGAGCCACCAGAGGAAGACCGCGAAGCCGATGCCGACCAGGAAGACCAGCAACGCGGCAAGACTGCCCGGGGCCGCGAGCAAGGCTTCGGGGCTCAGCCCCGCCATCCGTGCCGCGAACAGCGTCAGCACGCAGGCCAGTCCGGAGAGGAGGATTTTCGCGGGGGTGGCGAGGACGTTGGGCAAGGGAGGCCTCCGGGCTGGGAGGCCTTTATGTTCTTATTTTGTTCTAGTTTGCAAGAAAAATCAGGAAGTAAATCCTAGGCATTGCCTCCTGAAAGTGGGCGCGGGGGACATTGCCCCCGCATTTTCCCCTCAGGCGCTCTGCTTCTTCAGAAGACCCTGCCGGTGCAGTTCCTCGGCGATCTGCACGGCGTTGAGCGCCGCACCCTTGCGCAGGTTGTCGGCCACGCACCAGAAGGCCAGGCCATGCGGCACGGTCGGGTCCTTGCGCAGGCGCGAGACGAAGACCTCGTCGTCGCCGGCCGCGTCCAGCGGGGTGATGTATCCGCCGTCCTCGCGCTTGTCGAAGACCGAGATGCCCGGCGCCTTCTTAAGCGCCACCAAAGCCTGGGCCACGGAGATCGGGCTCTCGAACTCGACATGGATCGCCTCGGCATGACCGATGAAGACGGGCACGCGCACGCAGGTGGCGATGACCTGGATGTCGGGATCGAGAATCTTGCGCGTCTCGACCGACATCTTCCACTCCTCCTTCGTGGCGCCGTCCTCCACGAACTTGTCGATATGGGGGATGACGTTGAAGGCGATGGGCTTGGTGAACTGCTCGATCGTGGGCTGATCGTGCACGAAGCTGCCCTTGGTCTGGTTGAAGAGCTCGTCCATGCCCTCCTTCCCCGCGCCCGAGACGGACTGATAGGTCGAGACCACGACGCGCTTGATCTTCGCGATGTCGTGCAGCGGCTTGAGCGCGACCACCATCTGGATGGTGCTGCAATTGGGGTTGGCGATGATGTTGCGCTTGCGGAAGCGGGCCAGGGCCTGGGGGTTCACCTCGGGCACCACCAGCGGCACGCCCGGCTCCATGCGGAACTCGCTGGTGTTGTCGATGACCACGCAGCCCTGCTCGGCGGCGCGCGGCGCATGGATGGCCGAGACGGCCGCCGCCGGGCTGAACAGCGCGATATCCGTGCCGGTGAAGTCAAAGGTCTCGAGGTTGCGGATCTTCAGCACCTCGTCGTCGCCGAAGCTCACCAGCTGGCCGACGGAGCGGAAGGAGGCGAGGGCGATCACCTCCGAGACGGGGAATTTCCGCTCGGCCAGGATCTTCAGCAGCTCGCGGCCCACCGCCCCGGTGGCACCCACGATCGCGACCCGATAGGCCATGGCAACATCTCCTGAAGGACAGGGGCGGCTTTACGCCCTCGGGCTCAACCCCGTCCAGCGACGGAGGTTCTTGATAGATCGTGGCAATGCCGCCATGTTCGCAAGGCCGGCGCCCTGCCGGCCCAAATCGGGAGAATTCGTCATGGCCTGGAAAAAGCCCCGCATCGTCGAAGTGTCGCTGGCCCTCGAGATCAACAGCTACGCCTGCGCCGAGATCGGCTGAGGCGCCGCCCGGGCTCCCGAGCCCGGGCCCCATCCTATGTTGCGCGCGATCGTGCTGGGCGCGGGGGCCGGAGGTGGCTTCCCGCAATGGAATTCCGCCGGCCCGGGTTGCCGGCGCGCGCGCGCCGGCAATGCCATGGCCAAGCCGCGCAGCCAGGCCTCGCTGGCCGTGAGCGCGGATGGCGAGAACTGGGTGGTGGTCAACGCCTCGCCCGACCTGCGCCAGCAGATCGCCGCCACCCCGGCGCTGCATCCCCGCCCCGAACCGCTGCGCAACTCGCCCATCGCGGCCGTGGTGCTGACGGGCGCCGAGGTCGATACCTTGGCCGGGCTGCTGACCCTGCGCGAGCGCGAGCCCTTCCGGCTCTTCGCGGCGGCGCCGGGGCTGGCGGTGCTGGCGGAAAACCCCATCTTCCGGGCGCTGAATCCCGATTTCGTGACGCGCGAGGAGATGGCGCTGAACGCCCCCTTCACCCCCGCGCCCGGCCTGACCTTCGAGGCCTATCCGGTGCCGGGAAAGGTGCCGCTCTTCGCCGAGACCGGCGCGGATCCGGGCGTGGTCGAGGACGGCGAGGCGGTGGGCCTTGCGATTTCCGCCGGCGGCGCGACGCTGCACTATATCCCCGGCTGCGCGATGATGACGCCCGCGCTGTCGGATCGCCTGCGCGGCGCGGAATGCGTGATGTTCGACGGCACGCTCTTCACCGATGACGAGATGATCGCGGCCGGCGCCGGGCCCAAGACCGGCCGCCGCATGGGCCATATGCCGATCGCCGGGCCGGGCGGTTCGCTGGAGTCCTTCGCGGGGCTCGGCGTGCGGCGCCGCATCTACGTCCATCTCAACAACACGAACCCCGCCTTGCTGGAGGACAGCCCCGAGCGCGCGCATCTCGCCGCGCAAGGCTGGGCCGTCGCCGAGGACGGGATGGAGATCACCTTGTGACTTTGCTCAGCCCCGGGGAACTGGAAGCGGAACTGCGCGCGATCGGCGCCCAGCGCTATCACATCCTCCATCCCTTCCACCGGCTGCTGCACACGGGGAAGCTGAGCAAGGCGCAGGTCCAGGCCTGGGCGCTGAACCGCTATTATTACCAGGCGAGCATTCCCGCGAAGGACGCCTCGCTGCTGGCGCGCCTGCCCACCACCGATCTGCGCCGCGAATGGCGCCGCCGCATCGAGGACCATGACGGCGACGGCTCCGCGCCGGGCGGCGTCGAGCGCTGGCTGGTGCTGACCGACAGCCTCGGTCTCGATCGCGACTACGTCGTCTCGCTCACGGGGCTGCTGCCGGGCACCCGCTATGCCGTGGACGCCTATGTCCATTTCGTGCGCGAGCGCAGCGTGCTGGAGGCCATCGCCTCCTCGCTGACGGAGATGTTCTCGCCCAACATCATCCAGGAGCGCGTCGCCGGCATGCTGCGCGGCTACGACTTCGTGAGCGAGGAGACGCTCGCCTATTTCACGCCGCGCCTCACCCAGGCGCCGCAGGACGTGGATTTCGCGCTCGGCTATGTGAAGCAGCATGCCAATACGCGCGAGAAGCAGGAGCTCTGCCTCGCCGCGCTGCGCTTCAAATGCGACCTGCTCTGGGCGCAGCTCGACGCGCTGCACTTCGCTTATGTGGCGCCCGGCCTGCCGCCGCCCGGTGCCTGGCGGCCGTGATTCCGAAGTTTGCCCCCGGCGTCCGCCTGCACGAGGACAAGGCCCGCTCGCGCTGGATCGTGATGGCGCCGGAACGGATGTTCATCCCCGACGACACCGGCCTGGAAGTCCTGCGCCTCGTGGACGGCGTGCGCGACGAGGCCGCCATCGTGGCCCTGCTCGCGGAAAAATTCGCGGCTCCGGCCGAGGAGATCGGCGCCGATGTCGCCGAGATGCTGCGCGACCTCATCGCCAAGGGCGCGCTGCGGGAATGAGCGCGATCGAGCCGCCGCTGGCCCTGCTCGCGGAGCTCACGCATCGCTGCCCGCTGCGCTGTCCCTATTGCTCCAACCCCGTGGAACTGGCCCGCGCGCGGGAGGAGCTGTCGACGGAGGAATGGGCGCGCGTCTTCCGCGAGGCGGCGGCGCTGGGCTGCCTGCAGCTCCACCTCTCCGGCGGCGAGCCCACCGCGCGGCGTGACATCGTCGAGATCACGGCCGCCGCCCGCGCGGCCGGGCTCTACAGCAACCTCATCACCGCCGGCGTGCTGCTGGATGCGCGGCTGATGGCGCGCCTCGTCGAGGCCGGGCTCGACCATGTGCAGCTCTCCGTCCAGGACGCCGACGAGGCCGGGGCCGAACGCATCGGCGGAATGCGCGGGGCCCAGGAGAAGAAGCGCCAGGCGGCCGCGCTGGTGCGCGCCTCGGGCCTGCCGCTCACGCTCAATGCCGTGGTGCACCGGCAGAACTTGCACAACCTGCCGCAGCTGATCGGGATCGCGCTGGATTGGGGGGCACAGCGGCTCGAGGTCGCGCATGTGCAGTATTACGGCTGGGCCTTGGCCAATCGCGACGCGCTGCTGCCCACGCGCGAACAGCTCGACGACGCGACGCGCATCGTGGACGCCGCGCGGGCCGCGCATCGCGGGCGGCTCGTCATCGACTACGTCGTGCCGGATTACCACGCGGCAAGGCCCAAGGCCTGCATGGGCGGCTGGGGGCGGCGCTTCCTGGCCGTCTCGCCGATGGGCGAGGTGCTGCCCTGCCATGCCGCGAAATCCATTACGGGGATGCGCTTTCCCAATATCCGGGACAACTCGCTGGAAGCCGCCTGGACCGGGAGCGACGCCTTCAACGCGTATCGCGGCACCGCCTGGATGCCCAAGCCCTGCCAGGGCTGCGCCCATGCCGAGCGCGACTGGGGCGGCTGCCGCTGCCAGGCCTTCGCGCTGACCGGCGACGCCGCCAAGACCGATCCGGCCTGCGCGCTCTCGCCCGATCACGGGCTGCTGGCCGCCGCCGTGGCCGAAGCCGGCGAGACCCGGTTCCGCTACCGCGAATTCTCCTGACGGCGTGCGAACTCCGGGCTTGCAAGCCTGAAGTTTTCGTCATTCCATCCTGCCGCATGCCCTGAGGGCAGCAGGGAGAAAATACATGTCCATGAAACGCCTTCTGCTCGGCATGGTCGCGGCGCTGATCGCCGGTCCGGCCCTCGCGCAACAAGCCGCCCCCGCCGTTCCCGGATGGGCCGTGGGCCGCCCTGAAGGCTCCGCCCTAGCGCCGCACGGACCGACGCTGACGGTGACACCGGTCGAGCGCCTGCCGGTGGCCGCGCTCCGCCTGCCGCAGGGCTTCTCCGCGGCCGTCTTCGCGCATGGCATTCCCGGCGCGCGCGCCATGGCGGAAGGGCCGAACGGCACCATCTTCGCCGGCAGCCGCGTGATCGGCCGCGTCTATGCCATCACCCGCAATCCCGACGGCACCACGCGCACGCGCGTCATCGCGCAGGGGCTGAACAACCCCAACGGTATCGTGATGGTGGGCAACAACCTCTTCGTGCTCGCGCTGAACCGGGTGCTGCGCTTCGACAACATCGAGGCCAATCTCGACAACGTCCCCGCGCCGGTGGAGCTGACCCAGGCCTTCGGCCTGCCGGGCGAGGCCGATCACGGCGGCAACCATTTCTGGAAGGTCGCGTCGCTCGGCCCGGACGGGCGGATCTACACGAACGTCGGAGCGCCCTGCAACATCTGCAGCATCGACCGCGAGCGCTTCGCGCTGCTGGTCTCCTTCAATCCCGATGGCAGCGACCGGCGCATCGAGGCGCGCGGCGTGCGCAACAGCGTGGGCCTCGCGCATCACCCCGTGACGCGGGAGCTCTGGGCCACCAACCACGGCCGCGACTGGGCCGGCAACGACGTGCCGAACGACACGCTCATCCGCGTCCGCCGCGCCGGCGAGGACCACGGCTATCCTTTCTGCGTCGGCAGCTGGGCCGATCCTCAGGAGAATGCCGGGCGCAACTGCAGCGAATTCGCGCAGCCGGCCGCTTTGCTCGGCGGCCATGTCGCGCCGCTGGGGATGCGCTTCTACACCGGCACCATGTTCCCCGAGCAGTATCGCAACCAGATCTTCATCGCCCGCCGCGGCTCGTGGAACCGGGAGCGGCTGAGCGGCTATGACGTGGCGGTCGCCAAGCTCGACGCGCAGGGCAATGTCACGAGCGTCGAGCCCTTCATGACCGGCCTGCTGGATGAGGCCAATCAGCGCTTCCTCGGCCGCCCGGCCGATGTCCAGGTGCTGCGCGACGGATCGATGCTCGTCGCGGACGAGCAGATGGGTGCCATCTACCGCATCACCTATCGCCAGTGAGGCTTCTTGCACTGGTGGCGGCGGCCGTCCTGGCCGCCGCCACGCCTGAGTCCGCGCTGGCGCAGGATGCCCGGCGCGGCGCCGAGCTCGCCGCCCAGAGCTGCGTGGCCTGCCACGGTGAGAACGGTCGCAGCCAGACGGAGGACATTCCCTCCCTCGCCGGGCAGCCGGCGGATTTCATCACGCTGCAGATGATCCTGTTCCGCGAGGGCATCCGGCAGGTGCCGCCGATGAACGATTTCGCGGCCAATATGCCCGATCGCGACATCGAGGACCTTGCCGCCTTCTTCGCCAGCCTGCGACCCGGCCCGCCGGAGGATCGCCGCGCGCGCGACGCGGCGCTCTTCGCCGCCGGCCAGGCGCTCATCGGGCCGCGCAATTGCGGCGTGTGCCATGTCGCGGACTTCGGCGGCCGGGCGCAGATTCCGCGCATCGCCGCCCAGCGCGAGGAATTCCTGGCCCGCTCGATGATCGAGTACCGGGAAGGCCGGCGCGCCGGCGCCGACACGCAGATGAACGGCGCGGTCGTCGGGCTTTCCAACGCCGATATCGCGGCCATCGCGCATTACCTGGCGCAGCAGGACTGAGTCCTGGTCCTGAGGCGGGTGCTGCGCTGCGGGAAGGCGAGTTGAGCCGCCGCGGCACCCGGTCTATCCCTGCTGCCCATGGATTCCCTGATCCCCCAGACCGCCGGTCCGCTCGCGGTTTATCGCGCCCGCGTCGCCGAGGGCGCCCTGCGCGCGGACCCCGCCCAGGCCCATGCCGCCGAGATCCTGCAGACGCTCTGGCGCAACCTGCGCGGCTATGATCCCAAGCCCACCGCGCCGGAGCCGCGCGGCTTCCTCGGCAAGCTCTTCGGCGGCAAGCGCGGCTCGGGCGACCTCGCGGCGCCCGAGGGCGCGCCGGAGGGGCTGTATCTCGTCGGCGCCGTCGGCCGGGGGAAGTCCATGCTGATGGATCTTTTCTTCGACACGGCCGAGGTCGCGCGCAAGCGGCGCATCCACTTCCACGCCTTCATGCAGGAGGCGCACGGGCGCATCCACGCCTGGCGCCGCGCCAATCCCGGCGCCGACGACCCCATTCCCCCGCTCGCCGACCAGATCGCCGGCGAGGCCTCGCTGCTCTGCTTCGACGAATTCCAGGTCCATGACATCACCGATGCGATGATCCTGGGCCGCCTCTTCGAGGCGCTCTTCGCCCGTGGCGTGGTGATGGTGGCGACCAGCAACACCGCCCCGCAGGACCTCTTCAAGGGCAAGCCCGGCCGGGATGCCTTCCTGCCCTTCATCGCGCTGATCCAGTCGCGGGTGGAGGTGCTCTATCTGGAATCCGCCCAGGACTACCGGCGCGAGCGCATCCGCGGCCTGCCCACCTGGCATTTCCCGGTGAACGGCCGTTCGGAGCGCGAGCTGGACGCGGCCTTCCTGGAGCTGACGGGCGCCCGCCACGGCGAGCCGGCCAGCCTGCAGGTGCTGGGCCGCGCCGTCCCGGTGGGGGAGGCGGCGCGCGGCGTGGCGCGGACCTCCTTTGATGACCTCTGCGGCCGCCCGCTCGGCCCGGCCGACTATCTCGCCATCGCCACGCATTTCCACACCCTGGTGCTGGACGGCATCCCGCGACTCGGGCCGGACAACTTCGACAAGGCGCGGCGCTTCATCACGCTGATCGACGCGCTCTACGAGCATCGCTGCAAGCTGGTGGCCTCGGCGGAGGCCGGACCGGACCTTCTTTATGCGCAGGGAGAGAACGCCGCGATGTTCGAACGCACCGCCTCGCGCCTCATGGAAATGCAGAGCCAGGACTATTTGGGGTTGCCTCACCTAGCCTGACGTAATACGCCGTAACACAAGTGTCGCGTCTGTCGCGCATCCGGGTCGCGTGTGTTGCGTGATTTTCAGGCCGGCGGAAGGGGAATCGGGGGATTCATGCGGAAACTGATCGGGGGCCTTTTGGGCCTGTGCTTGTTGGCGGCTCTCGCGCCGGTGGAGGCTTCGGCCCGCACGGACGCCAGGACGACGGCTCAGTCCTCCAGCCAATCCCGACCGGCTTCCGGCCGGCAGGCCGCCCGTCCTGCTGCTGCACGCCCCACCGCCGCCAGGCCTGCCGCGGCGCGCTCCACCACCGCCTCTGCAACGCGCGCCGGTAACCGTGGTCGCGCCACCGCCGCACGTTCTTCTTCGCCGTCGCGCCATGCCACGGCCCAGCGGTCCGGTCGCGGCCGTGACGCCCGCGGCAACCGCGCCGTGAACAGCCGCGTGGCCGCCGCCGTGCCCTATGGCCGCTATGCCGCCACCACGCAGGTTCGCGGCGTGCGGACCGCCATGGCCTCCTGCTCCGTGCGCAACGGCCGCCGCAACTGCACCACCACCGCCTCGCGCGGCGGCGGCGATCTGATGCGCTGGACCGGTGGCCTCACCCCGGCCGCGATGAGCCAGTCCGCCTGCCCGGATGGCACGATCGCCACCATGGCCGTTGGCCACAACGACATCACGCGCTGCGTTCCGCTCTAGGCAACGCGCGTCGGGGCGGCGCTGCGCCGCCCTGACGAATATGCCGCACGCCTCCGATGCGCTGGGCCTCGTTCCGGCGATCTGAGGGGCCGTCCGATGCGCCGCCCTGCCGGCCGCCGCGCCCCTGTTCCTCCGACCGACAATCCGAGCCGCCCCTGGCTGACCGGCCCTCTCTCTTTGGGGCGGTCGCCGCGCGGCCGCATTTCCGCTGGCCAGGCCGCTTCGATTCCGCTCGGTATTCGGCTGGGCTGAATAGTCGTTCGGGCCCGAATCGCGACGCCTTGCCCGGTTGGCGGCGCGGGAGTAACTCTCCCGCGTTCGCAAGGCATTCAGGGAACCCCCATGGCCCGTAGCAAGATCGCCCTCATCGGCGCCGGTAATATTGGCGGCACGCTCGCCCATCTCATCGGCCTGAAGGAGCTGGGCGACGTCGTCATGTTCGACGTCTTCGGCGGTGTCGCCGCCGGCAAGGCGCTGGACATCATGCAGTCCAGCCCCGTCGACGGCTTCGACAGCGCCATGTCGGGCGGTTCCGACTATGCCGCCATCAAGGACGCGGACGTCATCATCGTCACCGCCGGCTTCCCGCGCATGCCGGGCATGAGCCGCGACGACCTGCTGACCAAGAACGCCGGCGTGATGGGCCAGGTCGCGGAGGGCATCAAGACCTACGCGCCGAACGCCTTCGTGATCTGCATCACGAACCCGCTCGACGTCATGGTCTGGGCGCTGCAGCAGAAGTCGGGCCTGCCCGCCCATAAGGTCGTCGGCATGGCCGGCGTGCTGGACAGCAGCCGCTTCCGCCTGTTCCTCGCCGAAGAGTTCGGCGTTTCCGTAGAGGACGTGACGGCCTTCGTGCTGGGCGGCCACGGCGACACCATGGTGCCGCTGACGCGCTACTCGACCGTTGCCGGCATCCCCGTCCCCGACCTGATCAAGATGGGCTGGACGACGCAGGAGAAGATCGACGCGATCGTGAACCGCACCGCCAATGGCGGCGGCGAGATCGTGAAGCTGCTCGAGCGCGGCTCGGCCTTCTACGCCCCCGCCGCCTCGGCCGTCGCGATGGCCGAGTCCTATCTGAAGGACAAGAAGCGCGTCCTGCCCTGCGCCGTGATGCTGAACGGCGAATACGGCATGAAGGACTTCTATGTCGGCGTGCCGGTCGTCATCGGCGCCGGCGGCGTGGAGAAGATCGTCGAGGTCGAATTCCTCCCCGAGGAGAAGGCCGCCTTCGACAAGTCCTGCGACGCCGTGAAGAAGCTCATCGCCGACTTCAAGGCGCTGGGAGTCTGAGACAAGCCATGCGGCTTGCCGTGATCGCTGATGTTCACGGCAACCGCCTGGCTCTGGCGGCGGTGCTGGCCGCCGTATCGCGCGCCGCGCCCGACCTTCTGGTCGAGCTCGGCGATGCGGTGTCCGGCCCGCTCTGGCCGGCCGAAAGCTTCGACATGCTGGCGAATTGCGGCTCGGTCGCCGCCCTTCGCGGCAACCACGATCGCTGGGTGGCCTTCGACGCGCCCGAGACGCTCGGCGCGACCGACGTCTTCACCCGCTCCCGCCTCGACGCGGCCCAGCGCGAGGCGCTCGGCGCCCGCCCGGAGAGCTGGCGGGCGGATGGCATCCTGGCCATGCATGCCCTGCCCGACGATGATCTTGCCTATGTGATGCATGAGGCGACCGAGCACGGGATCCGTGAACGTCGCCCCGCCGAGGTCGCGGCCCTGCTGCCCGCGCCGGCCGGCGAGACCCTCGTGCTCACCGCCCATACCCACCGCGCCCGGCTCATGCGCCTGCCCGACGGGCGGACGATCGTGAACCCCGGGTCGGTCGGGCAGCCCGCCTATAAGGACTTCACCCCCTTCTTCCACCGCATGGAAGCCGGCACGCCGCACGCCCGATGGGCCCTGCTGGAGCGTCGTGGAACGGAGTGGCAGGTGCAGTTCAACGCCGAGGAATACGACTGGGACGCCGCCTCCGCCGAGGCGTTCCGCAACGGCCGGGCCGACTGGTCGCAGTCGCTGGCCACTGGCACTATGGATTGAGCTTGAGGATCCCCCACCCATGAACATCCACGAATATCAGGCGAAGGAGCTGCTGCGCCGCTACGGCGTTGCGGTTCTCGAAGGACATGTGGCCTGGACGGCCGCCGAGGCCGAGGAGGCAGCGAAGAAGCTGCCCGGGCCCGTCTATGTGGTGAAGTCGCAGATCCATGCGGGCGGCCGCGGCGCCGGCCGCTTCGCCGAGGATCCGAACGGCAAGGGCGGCGTCCGCGTCGTGAAGTCGATCGCCGATGCCAAGGCCGCCGCCGAGGCGATGATCGGCAAGACGCTGGTCACCAAGCAGACGGGCGAGGCCGGCAAGGTCGTCAGCCGCGTCTATGTCGAGGACGGCTGCGACATCAAGCGCGAGCTGTATCTCGGCCTGCTGATCGACCGCGAGACCTCGCGCCTCACCGTCATGGCCTCCACCGAGGGCGGCATGGAGATCGAGGAGGTGGCCGAGAACCACCCCGAGAAGATCCTCAAGGTCGCGATCGACCCGGCTTCGGGCCTCTTCCCCTACCATGCCCGTAAGCTCGCCTTCGGCCTCGGCCTCGAGGGCAAGCAGGTCGCCAGCTTCGTGAAGTTCGTGACGTCGCTCTACGGCGCCTTCCTCGAGCTCGACTGCGCCATCGTCGAGATCAACCCGCTGGTCGTGACCGGCGCGGGCGACATCGTGGCGCTGGACGCCAAGGTCTCCTTCGACGACAGCGCGCTGTTCCGCCACAAGGACCTCGAGGCCCTGCGCGACGACAGCGAGATGGACCCCAAGGAGCTGGACGCCGTCAACCACGAGCTGAACTACGTGGCGCTCGACGGCGAGATCGGCTGCATGGTGAACGGCGCGGGCCTGGCCATGGCGACGATGGACATCATCAAGCTCTACGGCTCGTCCCCGGCGAACTTCCTCGATGTGGGCGGCACCGCGGATGCGGCGCGCGTCACCGAGGCGTTCCGGATCATCACCTCGGACGTGAATGTGAAGGCGATCCTGGTCAACATCTTCGGCGGCATCGCCAAGTGCGACATGATCGCCACCGGCATCGTGGAAGCCAGCAAGAACCTCAAGCTGAGCGTGCCGCTGATCGTTCGCCTCGAGGGCACCAATGTCGAGCTGGGCAAGAAGATCCTGGCCGAGAGCGGGCTGACCATCACCTCGGCCGACAACCTCGCCGACGCCGCCCAAAAGGCCGTCGCTGCCGTGAAGGGGGCCTGAACCATGGCCATTCTCATCGACAAGAACACGAAGGTGATGACCCAGGGCTTCACCGGAGCCCAGGGCACCTTCCACGCCAGCCAGGGCATCGCCTATGGCTCCAACTATGTGGGCGGCGTGACGCCGGGCAAGGGCGGCACGATGCACCCCTCGCTCAACCTGCCCGTCTTCAACACGGTCATCGAGTGCCGCGAGAAGACCGGCGCCAACGCCTCGGTCATCTACGTGCCCGCGGCCTTCGCGGCCGACTCCATCCTGGAGGCGATCGACGCCGAGGTCCCGCTGATCATCTGCATCACCGAGGGCATCCCCGTCCTCGACATGGTGAAGGTGAAGCGCGCGCTGGATGGTTCGGAGTCGATCCTGGTCGGGCCGAACTGCCCGGGCGTCATCACGCCGGATGCCTGCAAGATCGGCATCATGCCCGGCCACATCCATCGCCGCGGTTCGGTCGGCATCGTGTCCCGCTCGGGCACGCTGACCTATGAGGCGGTGGCGCAGACCACGGCGGCCGGCCTCGGCCAGTCCACCTGCGTGGGCATCGGCGGCGACCCCGTGAAGGGCATGGACTTCATCGACGTGCTCGAGCTGTTCATGGCCGACGAGGAGACGAAGTCGCTGATCATGATCGGCGAGATCGGCGGCCAGTCCGAGATCCTCGCGGCCGAGTTCCTCAAGAGCGAGAATTTCGGCCCCGGCAAGCCCAACAAGCCCGTCGTCGGCTTCATCGCCGGCGCCACGGCCCCTCCGGGCCGCCGCATGGGCCATGCCGGCGCGGTCATCTCGGGCGGCCAGGACACGGCCGCGGCGAAGATGGAAGCGATGGCAGCCGCCGGCATCCATGTCGCCGACAGCCCGGCCTCGCTGGGCTCGACCATGGTCCGGGCCCTGAAGGGCTAAGGCCGAAGGGCTGATCTGCTTCGGGCGGGGAACACTTTCCCGCCCGAAGGCTCATATTGTTTTCACAATCGGGCCGATATGGTCCGAAGATAGCATTCTCATCCGCGCAAATGCGGAACGGAGCGAAGAAAATGGCCGGAGTGGACATCCTCGCTGGGGCGATGAACGGGGCGAACGCCGCGTATCTCGCCGACACCTATGCCAGGTGGATCGAGGATCCCACGAAGGTGGATCCCTCCTTCGCCGAGCTCTTCGGCGCCCTGAACGACGACGCCCGCTCCGTGCTGACGGATGCGATGGGCGCATCCTGGGCCCCGCGCCCGCGCGGCGGCTTCGCGCCCGCGGAAGAGGTGAAGCCCGCGCCCAAGGGCGCCCCGGCCGCCAAGGCCGCCGCCGCCGATCCGGAGGCCACGCGCCGCTCGGTGCTCGACAGCATCCGCGCGCTGATGCTCATCCGCTCCTACCGCGTGCGCGGCCATCTGGAAGCGCAGCTCGACCCGCTGGGTCTGCAGGTCACGCCCGCCCATCCCGAGCTTTCGCCCAAGTTCTGGGGCTTCGAGGAGGCCGATCTCGACCGGCCGATCTTCATCGACAACGTCCTCGGCCTCGAGACGGCGACGATCCGCCAGATCATGGAGCGCCTGCGGGCCACCTATTGCGGCCATATCGGCGTCGAGTTCATGCACATCCAGGATCCGGACCAGAAGTCCTGGATCCAGCAGCGTATCGAGGGCGCCCCCTGGGCCGGCAGCTTCGACGCCGCCGAGAAGCGCAAGCTCCTGAGCCAACTCACCGAGGCCGAGGGCTTCGAGGCCTTCTGCGCGAAGAAGTATGTCGGCACCAAGCGCTTCGGCCTGGAGGGCGGCGAGAGCACCATCCCCGCCGTGCTGGCCACCATCGAGACGGGCGCGGGCCAGGGCGTGAACGAGGTCGTCATCGGCATGGCCCATCGCGGCCGGCTGAACGTGCTCGTGAACGTGGTGAAGAAGCCCTTCATGCAGGTCTTCTCCGAGTTCAAGGGCTCCAGCTTCAAGCCGGACGACGTCCAGGGCTCGGGCGACGTGAAGTACCATCTGGGCACCTCCACCGACATCGAGATCAACGGCAAGACCGTCCACCTCTCGCTGCAGCCCAACCCCTCGCATCTCGAGGCGGTGAACCCCGTCGTGGCCGGCAAGGTCCGCGCGCGGCAGGACCAGGCGGGCGATACCAAGACGCGCACCAGCGTCATGGGCATCCTGCTGCACGGCGACGCGGCCTTCGCGGGCCAGGGCCTGGTCTATGAGACGCTGGCGATGAGCCAGCTCATCGGCTACCGCACCGGCGGCACGATCCACATCGTGACCAACAACCAGATCGGCTTCACCACCGTTCCGCTGCACGCCTATTCGGGCCTTTACTGCACGGACGTGGCCAAGTCGGTCCAGGCGCCGATCCTGCACGTGAACGGCGACGATCCCGAGGCGGTGGTGTGGTGCGCGCGGCTCTGCACCGAGTTCCGCATGCGCTTCCAGGCGGATGTCGTGCTCGACATCGTCTGCTACCGCCGCCATGGCCATAACGAGGGCGACGAGCCCGCCTTCACCCAGCCCGTGATGTACAACCGCATCCGGCAAATGAAGACCACGCGCACCCTCTATGCCGATCGTCTCGCCGCGGAGGGCAGCCTCAAGGCCGAGGACGCCGCGGCGATCCAGGACGGCTTCTTCGCCAAGCTGGAGGACGCCTTCCAGGCCGCCGCCAGCTTCAAGCCCAACAAGGCCGACTGGCTGGAAGGCCACTGGTCCGGCCTCAAGGCCATCGGCAATGGCGAGGGCGCGGAGCAGCTGCACGAGACCGCCGTGGCGCTCGACACGCTGCGCGAGGTGGGCGGCGCGCTCTGCCGCGTGCCGGCCGATTTCGGCGCCAACCCGAAGATCACCCGCCAGCTCGAAGCCAAGAAGAACGCGATCGAGGGCGGCGAGGGCATCGACTGGGCGACCGGCGAGGCGCTCGCCTTCGGCACCCTGCTGCTGGAAGGCCATCGCGTCCGCCTCTCGGGCGAGGACGTGCAGCGCGGCACCTTCAGCCAGCGCCATGCCGTGCTGGTCGATCAGGCGAGCCAGACGGAATACGTGCCACTGAACAACATCAAGGAGGGCCAGGCCAAGTTCGAGGCCTTCAACTCCCTGCTGGCCGAGTTCGGCGTGCTGGGCTTCGACTACGGCTACTCGCTCGCCGACCCCAAGACCCTGGTGCTGTGGGAGGCGCAGTTCGGCGATTTCGCCAACGGCGCGCAGGTCATCATCGACCAGTTCATCGCTTCGGGCGAGACGAAGTGGCTGCGCATGTCGGGCCTCGTGATGCTGCTGCCGCACGGCCAGGAAGGGCAGGGGCCGGAGCACTCCTCCGCCCGCCTGGAGCGCTATCTGCAGCTTTGCGCCGAGCGCAACATCCGGGTCTGCAACTTCACGACCCCGGCCAACTACTTCCACGCCCTGCGCCGCCAGCTGAAGGCCAATTACCGCAAGCCGCTCGTCATCATGACGCCGAAGAGCCTGCTGCGGCACAAGCTGGCCATCAGCAGCCTCGCCGAATTCGGCCCCGGCAGCGCCTTCCGCTACGTGATCCCAGAGGTCGAGGCGATCGCCCCGGAGGAGAAGGTGAAGCGCGTCGTCCTCTGCACCGGCAAAGTCTATTACGACCTGCTGCAGGAGCGGCAGGCCAAGGGCATCACGGATGTGGCGCTGATCCGCCTGGAGCAGATCTACCCCTTCCCGGAAAAGAGCCTTGCCCAGGCCCTGGCGCCCTACAAGAATGCCGAGGTGGTGTGGTGCCAGGAGGAGCCGGAGAACAACGGCGCCTGGAACTTCGTCGACCGGCGGATCGAGGGCGTGCTCAAGACGCTCGACATCAAGGCCAAGCGGCCGGACTACGTGGGCCGCGACGCGGCGGCGAGCCCGGCCACCGGTCTCGCCAAGGTGTATCAGGCCCAGCAGGACGCGCTGGTCCGGAGCGCCCTTGGCCTCTGAGTGAAAAAGCCGGGACGTCGGCCGGTTCCGGCTGACGTTCCATCCCCATCTGGACTACAACCCGGCCAGGAATAGAGCGAAGACCATGGCAACCGATATCCTCGTGCCCACCCTGGGCGAAAGCGTCAGCACCGCGACCGTGGCGCGTTGGCTCAAGCAGGCCGGAGAGGCCGTGGCGGCCGACGAGCCGCTGGTCGAACTCGAGACCGACAAGGTCACCGTCGAGGTGCCCGCGCCGGTCGCCGGCGTGCTGGAGGCGATCACCGCCCAGCAGGGCGCCGAGGTCGAGCCCGGCGCATTGCTCGGCAGCATCGCGGCCGGCTCGGGCGCCGCCGCGGCCAAGCCCGCCGCCGCGTCCACGGCCGCCGCCAAGCCGCCCGGCACCGGTGCCGGCTCGGTCGCCGCCTCCGAGGACAAGAGCGCCGCTCCCGCCTCGGCTCCGGCGCCGCTGCCCGCCGCGGCCAAGCTGATGGCCGAGAACAACGTGACCGCCGCGCAGATCGGCGCCGGCACGGCCAAGGACGGCCGCGTCGCCAAGGGCGACGTGCTCGACTTCCTCAGCCGCCCGGCCGCCGCGCCGGCCGCCGCCGCCCCCAAGGTCGAGCGCGCGCTCGACACGGGCGAGGAGCGCGTGAAGATGACGCGCCTGCGCGCCACCATCGCGCGCCGCCTGAAGGAGGCGCAGAACACCGCCGCCATGCTCACCACCTTCAACGAGGTGGATATGGGCGCGGTGATGGCGATGCGCGCCGAGTACAAGGACCAGTTCGAGAAGCGCCACGGCGTGAAGCTCGGCTTCATGTCCTTCTTCGTCTCGGCCTGCGTGGCCGCGCTGAAGGAATTCCCGGCGGTGAACGCCGAGATCGAGGGCAGCGATACCGTCATCTACCGCAAGGCCGTCCATATGGGCATCGCGGTGGGCGGGCCCTCGGGCCTCGTCGTGCCGGTGCTGCGCAACGCCGACGGCATGGGCTTCGCCGAGATCGAGAAGCGCATCGGCGACTTCGGCAAGCGCGTCCGTGACGGCCAGCTGAAGCTTGAGGAGATGGCGGGCGGCAGCTTCACCATCACCAATGGCGGCATCTACGGCTCGCTGATGTCCACGCCCATTCTGAACCCGCCGCAGTCGGGCATCCTGGGCATGCACAAGATCCAGGAGCGGCCGATGGCTGTCGGTGGCAAGATCGAGATCCGCCCGATGATGTACCTGGCGCTGTCCTACGATCACCGGATCGTGGATGGGAAGGAGGCCGTCTCCTTCCTCGTCCGCGTGAAGGAAGCGATCGAGGATCCCCGCCGCCTCATGCTGGGCGTCTGAGATGCGCTCACGTGAAGGTCAGCTCAGCGACAACCGCCCCATCTCGCGCACGCGCGTCGAGAAGGAGAAGCAGCTTCGTGACCTCAAGGAAGTGCTCGCGGGGATGAAGGCGCATGCGACGCCGGCCCTGCGGGATTCCGTGAAGACGAAGATCAAGGAACTGGAGGCGGAGCTCGCGGCTCCGCCGCCGCCGCCGCGCGACCGCAGGCCGCCGCGCCGCGAGTTCTGAGACCCGGCATAAGCTGAAGGCAAACGCCCTGGATCCCCGCGGTCCAGGGCGTTTTGCTGTTCAGAGCCGGGTCATCAGCCACCCTCCCGCAAGGACCGCCACGCACCAGGTTCCGAGCGGCTGCGCCCGTTTCAGGGCGAAGCCGGCGATCCCGGCCAGTCCGGACGCCACCGCCAGCAGCAGCAGGGCCGGAAGCGCGCCGAGCCAGGCGCCCAGGGCGAAGGCCAACCGCAGATCGCCGCCGCCCAGGCGCCAGCGCGCATCGTCCCGCGGCAGAAGTCGCCGCAGGGTCCAGAAAGGCAGGGCCGCGACGAGCCCCGAGACCAGGGCGATCGCGAGACCCATCCAGCCGCCCTTCAGCACCGCGCTCAGCAGCGCGAGCGCGACGAGCGCCGCCATCCATCGCCAGGGCAGGCGATGGCGGCGGAAGTCGGTGACGGCGAGGACGGCGAGCACCGCCGCCGTCATCCCATCCACGGCGCTCACGCCCATCAGAAGCCGCCGACCTGTACCCGGACCGTTGCTCCCGGATTCGTGGGAAGCAGCGGCAGTCCGGGGAAGGTCAGGCCGAAGGCCGTGATATCGAGCGTCACCCTGACATCGACCTGCGTCGTGCCGATCGGCGTTGCGGTGACGGTCCGTATCCTGGCGAGGCCACCATAGGAATTGAGCATGTTGGTGGCCGCCGTCAGTGCCAGCGATTGCCGCTCCGCGGTGGTAAGACCCGCCACCGCGGCGCGCGCGCCCTCGCTCGCGGCCTGGGCCGCGACGATCCGTGCTCCGAACTGAATGCCGAAGGCGATGATGCTGAACACGAGCAGGATCAGCACCGTGGCCGTGAGCGCAAACTCGACGGCCACGGCGCCTTCTTCAGCTGGGTTCCGCCCCCTGTGCCGGATCGTGTTCAGGCGCCAGCCAGAGCGGTTGAGATTCGGCCAAGCAGACCATTCAGGTTGGTGCCGACCAAAGTCGCGGCTGTGACGATCGCGACGGCGATCAGCCCGGCGATCAGGCCGTACTCCACCGCGGAGGCGCCGTCTTCGTCTTTCCAGAGGCTCTTCAGAATGGTGATCATGATTTTTATCCTTCCTATTTTCGCCGACTAGAAAGACGGGACGCGGCGGCCGGCTTCACCGCGCCCGATGGGGTTACAGGACCAGGGATGGCACGCCGCAGCGCACTCCCGTGGCCCGGATGGTGGCCGTCCCGACCTGCACGCCGACGCCGGCGAGGACCTGGTCCACGACGGGATCGAGCGTCGCGAGGACGGGCGTGAGAGCGTCGGTGACGGTGCCGAGCACGGCGCTCACCAGCGGCCCCAGGAGACCGTTCACCGCGCCCAGGAGAAGAGGCGGGATAAGGCTGAGATTGAGCTCCGGGGTCAGGACGAGGCTCTGGCCAAGGGAGCTGACCAGCGTGCTCGTCAGCCCGGTCGACGAGACGCTCCTCGTGGTCCCCGCCGCGATGTCGGCCGGCGTGAAGTTCAGATTTGCGCTGCCCGCGCCGACGCTGGCCGAAGCCTGGGCGTAGACGGTCACGCCGACCGTAAGGCCGAGGACCGACAGATTCACGTTCACGAGCGGTGCCCGCGCGAGGGTGCCGAAGGTCGTGGTCCCCGAGGAGCCGAACTGCGCCGGGGTGAGCAGGCCGATCTGCGCCCGGGCCACGCCCGTCGTGGCCCGGATGCCGATCTGCGAATCGGTCCCCGGCTGACCCTGGCAGCTCACCGAGCTCAGCGTGGCCTGGGCCGGGGCGACCTCCACCAGCAGCGGCAGCGTGATCACCTCGCCGGTGGGCAAGGGCAGCAACCGGACCGAGAGCAGCGTGCGGACCTGCGCCGTACCCACGACCGTGCCGACCGGCCCGAGCGCCTGCTGGCTGGTGCCCGAACTCTGCATGGGCTGGACGATCATGACCTGCGTCGTGGCGCTCGCCACGCCGGGGACGTTGATGCCGACCGGCAGGGTCGCGGCATTCGCGCCGCCCAGGCTCGCCGCGGCATTCACCAGGTTGAAGGCGTTGAGGCCGAGATTGGCGTAGGGGCTCTCGTCGACGGTGCCCACGCCGCGCGCCTGGTGGATGTCGAGGCCGAGAAGGTCGGCCACCCGGAACCTCTGGGGGTTGTTGGCGGCCTGCGCGAGGATGGAGAGCGTCGTGCTCACGGCGCTGGTATTCGCCCCCGAGATGGAGGAGCCGGTGGACGTCCCGAGCACGGAGGCCGCGGCGTTAAGGACCTGTCCGGCCGTCGCCTGCGCGTTCAGCAGGCTCTGGTAGCTGCCCGCGCTCACGCCCAGCGCGGTGGCCAGCCTGTCGCTGAAGCTGAAGAGCTTGGCATTGGCGCCGAGGAGCCCGTTATAGGACACCGCGTCGAGGTTCACGTTGCCGCCCAGCAGCCCGCTCAGTACCTGGTTGAGCGTGCCGTTGTTGAGGTTGGCGGTCGAGCTGCCGATGGAGAAGGCCGCCAAAGCGCGATGCTGCGCGATGGCGGTCGCGTGGACCGTCGCCGTGCTTGCGCCGCCCAGAACGCGGGTCAGGCCGAGCGCCACGTCGCGCTGCGCCACCACGCGCACCGCATTGGGCGTGGTGCCGCCCAGGGCGAAGCGCTGCGTCGCGGCGAGGGCGGGATTGTCCTGATAGGTGCCGATGGCGATGGTCCGCGTGTCGCTCGCCCGCCCGTTCGTGTTCAGTATGGTGCTGGCGATGGTCTGCGCCTGGGCGGGCGCGCGCGCCGCGCTCAGCGCGGCCGCATCCACGGAGGTCTGCAGCGCGCGCTTCTGGTATTGCAGCATGCCCATATCGACCGCGAGGCCGGCGAAGCCGCAGAGCGAGGCGAGCAGCACGGCGACCAAAGGCGCAATCGCGCCCTCCTCGCCATCCGCGCGGCGGGCGGGCCGGCCGATCATGGCGACCTGCCGCCGCGGCTGGTGGCCGAGTTCAGGTTCGGCAGGGCCTGCAGCGTGGCGAGACCTTCCGCTTCGCTGCCGGGAACGGGCGTCGGCGGGCGCTCCGTTGCCTGGCTGTTGAGCTGGGCGCGGATCGTCTGGCGCATCGCGCTCTGCCGCGGCGCGTCTATGGCGGCGGAGCTGTCTACCAGCGGCAGCGGCTTCAGGTCCGAGCAGCCGATGCAGGCGAGAAGCGCGAGGAGGGTGGGAATGCGCATGGTCACGAGCTCCGGTCGGGGGTGCTGCGGTTCTGGATCTGGACGGCGGCGCGGCGGATGGCGGCGCGGGTCTCGGGGCTCGGCGTCTGCGCCAGCAGCCGCTCGCCGTCGGGCGCGCGGTTGGACGAGAGCAGCAGCAGGGCCAGGTTGTTGCGGATCTCGGCGCTGGCCGGATCGAGCTCGCTGGCCATGCGCAGCCGGTACTCGCCCTGCTCGGAATTGCCCTGCCGCAGCAGCGCATAGCCGAGGTTGTTGAGGAAGCGCGGATTGGTGGGCTCGAGCTGGGTGGCCGCGGTGAAGGCCTCCACCGCGCGGTCCCAGTCGCCTTGGCGCGCCATGACTGTGCCGGTCCCCGCCCGCGCCGCCGCCGCCTCGGGGCCGGAGCGGATGCTCTGGAAGACGGTCAGTGCGGCCTGGTCGTCGTTGATCTCCAGCAGCGATTGCGCCCGCAGCAGCGCGGTGGCCGGCGTGCGGGCGAAGCGCCGCTCGTATTCGTCCAGATGGGCGATGGCCGCGCGGTGCAGGCCACGCGCGCGCAGGCCGGTGATCACGTCGAGATAGAGCGCCTGCGGCTGGCCGGGGGGCACGGGGGCCACCACCTCCGCGTCGCGGCGCGGGCTGCTGTTGCCACTGAAGCTGACGCTCGGCAGCGGCAGGCTGGAGCAGGCCGATGCCAGCAGGAGGGAGAGGGCGGCCGCTGCTCGTCTCATTGGGATACGCTCCGCATGGAGGCCAGGACGCCGCTGAAGGGCGGCGCGGTGATGACGATCATCAGGACGGGCAGCAGGCAGCTCACCATCACCACGGTCATCGCGATGGTGGCCTTGCCGACTGCGGCGCGGGCATCGGCGAGCCGCCGCTGGCGAAGATCCCGCGCGAGCTGCCTGAGGGGTTCCTGCAGCTCGGTGCCGTGGGCGAGCGCCTGGCGCAGCACCTCGACGAAGAGCTGCCCCTCATCGATCATCAGCCGATCGCTCAAGCGCAGCAGCGACAGCTCGTAGGGCGTGCCGCGCTCCATATCCTGCACGAAGGTGCGGAAGGCGCGCTGGCAGAGCGGCGAAGGGTGCAGAACCAGACTGACCGAGAAGCGCAGCGCCTGCTCCACGCCCGCGCCGCCCTCGAGCACCATCACCATCACGTCGATGGCGCCGGGCAGTTCGGCGCGCATGCGCAGCCGGCGCGCCTGGGCGCGGCGCGCCAGCAGAAAGCTCGGCAGGAGCCAGGCGACCAGGAGCGCGAAGATGCCGTAGCGCAACCCGTTCTCGTCGCCCGCCACAAACCCGACCGCGAGGCCGATGGTGATGGCGCCCAGCATCCGCGCGCTGCTGAAGATGGCGGGCGCATCGGGGTTCACGGACCCCGCGGCGCGCAGATCCGAGGTGAGCTTGACGAGCGAAGGCCCACGCCCCGCCAGGGGGCGTCCGATCGCGGCCAGCAGCCGGGTGAGCGGGTGGGCCCCGCCTCCCTCGTCGTCGGAGCGCTGGGCGGGCGCGGTTCCGCAATACCGGGCGAGACGCCGCGTCACCTGGCGCTCTGCCAGGCTGCGCTGCAGCACGGGGACCGCCAGGGCCATAAGAGTGCCCAGCAGCAGGACGATGAGGAGGATCTGCGCCATGCCCATCTCAGAATTTCGGCTGCGCGATCTGGCGCAGCAGGAAGAGGCCGAAGAGGTAGAGCCCGCCGGCGGCATAGAGCAGCGAGCGTCCCTGCTCGGGGTCGAAGAAGTACTGACGATGCGTCGGCGAGGTGAGGAACATCATCACGGACACGACCAGAGGTAGCGCCGCGAGGATGAGCGAGCTGGCGCGAACCTCGGCCGTGGCGCCGTGCATCTCCTGATGCACCTGCACGCGCATGCGCTCCATCACGGCGAGGGTGGCGATGGCCTCGGAGAGGCGCCCGCCGTAGCGAATCGAGGCCGAGATGGCGGCGGTGAAGCTGGCCAGCCCCTCGCCCCCATGCCGGCGCGTGGCCCATTCCAGCGTCTCCACGAGCTCGCCGCCAGCCAGAACGCGCCGCTCCACCGGCTCGAAGACCCATTGGACGACGGGCGGGCTGACGGCCACGGCGCGCTGGATCGCCTGGGGCACGGAGGCGCCGATGAGGATCTGCTGGCGCAGCCGGTCGAGGAAGTTGGGCAGGGCATTATGCAGCTGGTTCATGCGCCGCGAGATGCGCGTGCGCACCACCATTGCCACGAGGCCCGCCAGCAGCGGCGCGAGCATCGCCGTCTCGAGCGAGCTCAGCCACAGCATGCGCAGGGTCAGCAGTATGAGCAGCGCGACCGCGCCCAGGAGAATGAGCGCGTTCCAGCTCATCTGCGCGCGGAAGAGCTGGCGGCCGACCCAATTGGCCGGCACCGAGGCCTCCGGAACGTCGTCCGCCTCGCCCCGGTCGATGGGGACGACGTGCTGGCGCAACCGCCGCTCCACGAGCTGACGCGCACGCGCCTGCTGCCGCCAGGACAGGCCGACCATGACAATCAGGCAGACCAGCAAGACGGGCAAAGCGATGCGCAGCAGGTTCATGTGGCGAGCCCCGGATGGCCCTGCAGCCGCGCCGCATAGGCCGAGCGCATCATCTGCGGCGGGGGCGCGCCCTCCTCCTCGGAGAGCTGGAACACGTCCTGGATGCGGTAGGTATCCTCCTCCACGCCGAGCACCTCGGAGATGTGCATGAGGCGGCGGCGCCCGTCGGGCAGGCGGCGCACCTCGGCGATGATGTTGATCGAGGACGAGATGAAGCGGCGCATCGCGCGCGGCTCGATCGGCAGGCCGCTGAAGGCCAGCAGCATCTCGATGCGGGCCAGCGCGTCGCGCGGGCCGTTGGCGTGCAGCGTGCTCATCGAGCCGTCATGGCCCGTGCTCATGGCCTGGAGCATTTCCACCGCCTCGGTGCCGCGAACCTCGCCGAGGATGATGCGGTCGGGCCGCATCCGCAGCGCGTTGCGCACGAGGTCACGGGCGAGCACGGCCTGGCGGCCGTCCGCGCTCGGCGGGCGGGTTTCCAGCCGCACGACGTGGTCCTGCCTCAGCTGCAGCTCGGCGGCGTCCTCGATCGTCACGAGGCGTTCGGAATGATGGATGAAGGCCGAGAGCACGTTGAGCAGCGTCGTCTTGCCCGAGCCCGTGCCGCCGATGATCAGCATGTTCAGCCGCGCGCGCACGGCCTTGGCCAGGTAGTCCAGCGCCTCGCGCGGGGCGAGGCCGCGGCGCACCAGGTCCATCGCGCCCAGCATCACCCGGCGCGACTTTCGGATGGACATGGCCGGCCCGTCGATCGCAATCGGCGGCACCACGATGTTGACGCGCGAGCCGTCGGGCAGGCGCGCGTCGCAATAGGGCGAGGCCTCGTCCACGCGCCGGCCGATCGGGCCCACGATGCGCTGGATCACCGCCATCAGATGCGCGTCGTCGCGGAAGCGGATGGGGACGCGCTGGAGCACGCCGCCGCGCTCCACGTAGATGCGCTTGGGGCCGTTCACGATGATGTCGTCGACCGTGCTGTCGTTGAGCAGCGGCTCGAGCGGGCCGTAGCCCAGGATCTCGTCCAGCAGTTCCTCGGTCATGCGCGCGCGCTCGGCGCCGTTCAGCGCGGCGGCGGCCAGCTCCAGCGTGGAGGTGACGGTGGTCGTCACCTCGTGGCGCAGGTCGTGGCGCGAGAGCGTGTCGACCGAAATGCCGCGCCGCTCCAGCCGGTCCAGCACGAGGCGGAAGGCCTCGGCCTGGATCTGCTGGTACTGGTCGCTGAGGCGCACGGGCTCGGGCCGCGTCGGGGGCGTGAGGTTGTTCATGCGCCGGTCCCCAGCAGGCGTTGGAGCAGGCTGGGCTTCTTCGCGGCATCACGCTCGGCCCCGAGCTCGACCGCCATGGCCGCGATCTGCTTGGCATAGCCGCGATCGGCCAGGGCGTCCTCGGCGAAGCGGCCCTGGTTCGCGGCATTGGCGAGGCGCACGCGGTTGTCGCTGACGGCGAGCGAATGGCTGACCCCGATGGAGCCGGCGAGCGTCGCCGGCGCGGGCAGGATGCGCGCATCGTGCTCGGCGACGACGAGGACGATCCGGCTCTCCGCCGCAATCCCGATCTCGCGCAGACGGCGCAGCGCTTCGGCCGCGGCCTGGGCCGAAGCGAGGCTCTGCGAGGCGACCAGCGCGAAACGGCGCAGCCCCGCGATCAGCCCGGGCATCGCGATGAGCGTCGCGCCCGTGCCGTGCACGATGACCTCGTCATAGACGCCGCGCAGCAGCACCAGCAGCGCGGAGATATCGGCCGGGGCCAGGGCGTCGAGCGATCGGGCCTCGCCGAGCAGCATGACCGAGAGCCCGCTCTCCGCATGCTTCGGCACGGCCGAGGTGAGCAGCGTCTGGTCGAGGCGGTCGAGGTCTTCCAGCGCCTCGGGCACGCCATAGCCCGGCGAGATGTCGAGCATGATCTCGGTCTCGCGATTGCCCACCGCCAGGTCCAGGAACAGCACCTGCGCGCCGGTGCGTGCCCGCTGCACGGCGAGCGAGAGGGCCAGGGCGCGCGAGGGGTCGCCGGGGCGGGCGCCGAACAGCGCGAAGGCCGGACCCTGCCGGTCGGGCATGACCTCGCGCGTGCCGCGCTCGAGGCGGGCGCGCAGCACCCTTCGCAGCGCGACCTCGCCGCTCTGGCGTCCGACGAAATCGAGCGCGCCGGCCCGCATGCAGGAGAGGATGAGATCGGCCGCATGCTCGTCGCCGAGCGCGACGATGGCCGCGCCGGGCGCGCCGCGGCGCAGCGTGGTCATGAGCAGGCCGAGACCCTCACCCGCCTCCTCCGCATCCACGACGAGCAACTGGGGGCGCAGCTCCGCGAGGGAGAGCTGCGCGGCATCCTCGATGGGATCGGCGCGGTGGACCTGGGCAAGGCCGGCGAGCGCCGCGGAGAGCCGGTCCACCACGCTGACGTCCAGCGTCAGCAGCAGCGCCACCGGCAGGTTCGGGCGTTCCCGCTTGACCGAGGAGAGGGTCTTGATCGCATTCATCGCATGAGTCCGAACCGGTTGGCCGCATCGTCGGGCGTGTTGCGCTGGAGCAGGATGTCCGTCGTGTTCGGGATCCGTGCGACATCGGTCAGCCCGGCCGGCAGCCGTGCATTGTCCATGGGTCGGACGAGGCGGGGCGTGGCGATGATCACCAGCTCCTGCTGCTCGCGCGTGGCATTGGCCCGCGAGAAGAGCGCGCCGATGATCGGCAGCTGGCCGACGGCGGGGATGCGGTCGGAGATGTTGCTGGTGTTGCTGAGCGTGAGGCCGGCCAGCATGAAGCTCTGCCCGTCGCCCAGCTCCACCGTGGTGGTGGCGGAGCGCTTGCGCAGGGCGGGGATGTTGAAGCCCTGCAGCGTGATGGCGTTGGTGTAGTCGAGCTCGCTGACCTCGGGGTTCACGCGCAGGATGATGCGTCCGCTGGACATCACCGTCGCCGCCACTTCTAGCCGTACGCCGAAGGGGCGGTACTCGATGGTGACGGTGGAGAAGCTGGCGCCCACCATCGGCGTCGGCACCGGGATTTCGCCGCCGGCGAGGAAGGAGGCCTGCTCGCCCGAGCGGACGAGCAGCACGGGCTGGGCCAGCACCTGCGCGAAATTGGTGGAGGACAGCATGGAGATGGCGCCGAGCAGATTGTTGGCGCTGTTGCCCAGCAGGAGGTTGAAGGCGCTGCCCATCGGCGAGGCCAGCGTCGCCGCGCTGCCGGCCAGCGCGGCCAGCCCGGAGGTGGCCGACCCGCCCGAAGGCACATAGGCGGCGCTCGGGTTGAGCGAGGGGGCGCCCCCTCCAACCAACCCGCTGTTCGAGGCCTGCCCCGGCCCGGTGAGCGCGCTCTGAGTCGAGGTGCCCAGCGAGCGGAAGTTGAAGCCGAACTGCTGCAGCCGCGTGGCCTGGACGGCGGCGAACATCACCTCGACGGCGACCACCGTCTCGGAGGTGATGCGCGTCTGGTCCACCACCTCGCGGCCGCGCAGATGCGTGGCCAGGGCGCGCGAGGATTCCACGTTCGGCACCTCGCCGCGCAGCACGATCCGGCCGCCCTCGCTGCCGGCCCGCACGCCGCGCAGCGTGGGCTCGCTGGCGGCCTGGGCCTGGGCGGCGTCGAGGCCGGCGGCGACGGAAACGCGCATGCGCTCCACCGCCTGGCCGCGCCAGATGAAGAGGTCGGTGCTGCCCGCCGTCATGCCGAGGACGCGCAGCCGGCCACCGACCATCGAGATATCGGCGATCTGAGGATTGCCGAGCGCGATGCGGCTCACGCCCGAACCGATCTGCACGACCTCCTGGCCGCCGAGGGGCACGGAGATGGTCTGCCCGCCGGCGACCCCCGGAGGGGCAGGCGCCGGCACGACGCTGCGGCGGCTGTTCGCGGGCGGCGGCGATTGCGCCACGGCGATGCCGGCCGTCAGGGTGAAGGCCGTCGTCAGCAGCAGGGCCCGCAGGAACTGAGGAAAGATCATCGGGCAACTCCGGCAACGGGACCGCGGATGATCTCAGGTCCGGTGCGGACGAAGCGCGGCGCCCGTTCCACCGTCGGGCTGGCGGGGGCCGCCACGGGCTGATCGGCGTCGACCAGCTTGCGGCGCGTCGCGCGGTCGAGCTCCGGCGTCTCGCGGTCCAGCGGGTTGCGCAGTCCCAGGACATAACCGCCGTCGGAGCGGGCGAGGCCGAGCATCAGGAACTGGTCCGGCGTCGCGGCGAGGGTGACGTTGCGCAGCGGCGGGGTGTTGCGCGCCGGCGCATTCGGCTGGGCAGGCTCGCTGCTGAGCGCGTCGCCGATCGCCAGCACCTCGATGTCCTGGATCAGCATGCGCGCCAGGTCCGCGATCTGGTTGCGGTTGCCGTCGCGGGCATCGGGATCGTTCCGGGTCGCGAGGGCCACGTCCACGCGATCGCCCGGACGGATCAGGAAGGAGATGCCGTTGTCGTCGGCGACCCGCAGCGTCACCGCGCGCTGGCCCACCGGCACCAGCGGCGCGAGGCCGCCGACATCGGGCCGCGGCGAAAGGCGCGGGGCCGTGAGCGGCTCGCCCCGGGCGATGCGCTCCAGCGCGACACGGCCGGCGACGTCGTCGATCCGGGCAAAGCCCTCGGCCGGCAGGGTCTCGACGGGGCTGATGCCGAGGGCGACCGCCTCGATGCTGGAGCCGCGGGGGATGTCGCGCAGCGCCACGACCTGGCCGGTCCTGACCTGCACGGGCTGGGCCGGCAGCGGCGCGACGGCCATCGGCACCGGCGGCGCCGAGGGCATGGACTGCAGGATCAGCAGGCTGAGGGCGACGAGGCCCGCCGTGCCGGCGAGCAGCCAGGTCCGTGTGGACAAAGCCGTCATATCACTTCTTCCCTCGCTTCATGCGGGTTGCGCCCGGCGTGCTGCCTGGCTGTTGCGGCACGGCGGCCTTCGGCCCGATCCTGCGGCCGGTGGCCGAAGGGGAGGCCGCCGAAGGGGAAATGCGCGCCGCATGCTGATCTGGTTGCTGACCTTGACCGCCTGGGGCGGCATCACCGCCCTTTGGGACCTTCGGCGCCGCCACATTTCCAACGCCGCCGTCCTGGCCGGCGCGGCGCTGGTGCTTCTGCGCTGGGCCCTTTGGCGCGAGCCGCCGCTGGCCTTGCTGGTCTTCCAGGCCGGCATCGGCCTGCTGGCGCTCTGGTGGCCGTGGCGCCGCCGGCTGATGGGCGGGGGCGACGTGAAGCTCGGCGCGGTGCTGGCCGCCATCGATCTGCAGGACTTCGGCTGGGCCCTGGCGATCGCCCTGCTGGGCGCGGCCCTGCTCGGCGGCCTGCGCAGCCGCCAGCTGAGCTTTCTTCCCCGCCCGCCCGCCGACGGGCCGCGCCAGGGCATTCCCTTCGCGCCCTTGCTGCTCGTGCCCTTCCTGGCGCTGCGCTGGTGGCACGTCTGAGGCCAGGCGGCTGGTCTCGACGCGCAAGGCGAGCGCGGCCTGCTTCTTCGCCGGAGCGGCCGTTCGCGCCGAGGTCTTGGCGGGCGGCGCCTTGGCGGGCGAGCCCTTCCTGACGCCGGCCTTGGCGGCGGGCGCCTTCTTCGTCTCGGCCTCACCCATGGGCGTCGCGGCCTTGCGGCTCCTCGCCTTGGGGGCCGGGTCGGGGCTGGGCTGGGGCGTGGCCATCGGCCTGAGCGGCGGCAGCAGGCCGTCCTCCTCGTCCGCCTCCTCGCCGAAGCCGCGTTCCCGGAGGGATCGGTCATGGGAGGGAGGACGCCGGCCGGCCATTTCCGCCAGGGTGTCGTCGTCGAAATGGCCGCGCTCGATGATCGTGGCGAAGCGCTCGGCGGGGGCCGGCATGCCCAGCAGGTAGCCCTGCAGGAAATCGCACCCTTCGGCGCGCAGGAATTCGAGCTGGCGCACCGTCTGCACCCCCTCGGCGACGACCGACATGTTCAGCGCCCGGCCGAGCACCAGCATGGCGCGCACGACCGTCTCGGTCTCGGGCGCGGTCTCCAGCTCGCTGAGGAAGGAGCGGTCCATCTTCAGCTTGTCGAAGGGGAAGGAGCGCAGCACGCTCAGCGAGGAATAGCCGGCGCCGAAATCGTCCAGCGAGATGCGGACGCCGAGCGCGCTCACCTCCTGCAACTGCTCCAGCACCGAGGCCTGCTGGTCGATCAGCATGCTTTCCGTGATCTCGATCTCGAGACGCTCCGGCATGAGGCCGCTCGTCCTCAGGGCGTCGCGGATGAGCGCGGGCAAGGTCCCGGTCTGCAGCTGCAGCGGCGAGACGTTGACCGCGATGCGCAGCGGCAGGGGCCAGGAGGCCGCCTGGCGCATGGCCTCGCGCATCACCCAGACGCCGATCTCATGGACGAGGCCCGTCGCTTCCGCGATGGGAATGAAGCGGCTGGGGGGGATCAGCCCATGCACCGGATGCTGCCAGCGGATCAGCGCCTCGAAGCCGACCGGCGCGAGGTCCGAGCCGCGGGCCTGGGGCTGGAGCCAGACGCGCAGCTGCCGGTTCTGCACCGCCAGCCGCAGGTCCTGTTCCAGCACCCGCGTGGCGCGGGCCTCGGCGTCGCGCTCGGCATCCACCAGGGCGACACGGCCGATGCCCTCCGTCTTGGCGCGCTGCATGGCGAGGTCGGCCATGGCCAGCAGCTCGCTCTCGTGATCCGCGTCGCGCGGGAAGACCGCGAGGCCGATGCAGGCGGAGGTGTGCAGATGCTCGCCGCCCAGGAGATGGGGTTCGCGGATCTGGGCGAGCAGCCGTTCGGCCACGCGGTCCGGACGCTCCAGCTCCTCGCGGATCGGCAGGATGAGCGTGAACTCGTCGCCGCCCGTGCGCGCCGCCAGCACGTCGGGGCCGAGCAGGGCGGTGATGCGCCGGGCCACGTCGCGCAGCACCAGATCGCCCGCGCCGTGCCCGTGCAGGTCGTTGAAGACCTTGAAGTCGTCCATGCCGAGCTGGAGCACCGCGAAGCTCGCGCCGGAGTGCCGCGCCTGGCTGATCTGGCGTCCCAGCGCCTCCAGCAGATCGGCGCGGTTGCGCAGGCCCGTCAGCGCGTCGTGCCGCACCAGGTACTGGATGCGCGCCTCGGTCTCCAGCTGCTCCGTCAGGTCGCGGCAAATGAGGACATGGCAGCGCGCGGCGGCGCCGCGCAGCGGGCGGACCGCCGCCTCGACGGTCACGAGGCCATCGCCGGTCAGCAGCCGCGCGCGGCCCCAGGCGGAGAGGCGGCCCTGCCGCGCGGCCTCCCACCAGGCCTGGCCCTCACGCGGGAAGAGGTCGGCCAGGGCGCGGCCGCGCACGAGCTCCGCGGGCTGGCCCAGCAGGGCCAGCAGCGCGGCGTTCGCGGTGGCGACCTCGCCCTCGGCGATCACGGCCGAGGCCTCGGGCGTGGCGTCGCTCATCTGGGTCAGCCAACCCATCACGTCGCCCCGCAGCTCGGCGACGCGGCGTTCGGCGGTGCGGCGCGCGAGCAGGCCGACGAGCACGGCGAAGAAGAGGCCGAGCGACAGGCCCGCCAGCGGCAGCGCGCCGAACCGCAAGGCGAGGTCCGGGCCGGCGCCCAGCCGCATCGAGGCCGCCACGGCCGCGATCAGCGCGGCGAAGAGCGCGGCGCCGGCGACCAGGGTGCGTCCGTCGTCCAGGGCGCGGAAGGCCAGCGCGCCCAGGGCCATCGCGGCCGCGCCCAAAGGCAGCAGCAGCCAGGCCGGCGGCGGATCGATCCCCAGGATCCGGATCATGGCCTGGTCCGCGAGGACAAAGGTCAGGCCCATCAGCGCGCCCGCGACCCAACGCGCCCGCCCGCCGCGCAGCGCCTGCACGCCGCAGGCGTGGAACAGCAGCGAGATCAGCGCGATCAGCACGACGATGCCGAGCAGGTCCGTCCCCGCGATCTCGCGATGCTCGGAGAGGAACCAGGCGGCGGGGTGCGCCAGGGGCAGGGCAATGCCCAGCACGCAGGACACCACCAGCAGCGTCGGGCGATCCTGCGGGTCGCGGAAGACGCGCTGCAGCCCCCGTGTGGCCAGCGTCAGGGCGGGCAGCAGGACGGTGAGTGGAAGCAGCCAGGCGATCCAGGCGGTGGGTTCGGTCATGCCGCGTGCTCCGCATTCGCCAGGAAGACCCAGCCGCGATTGCGCAGGACCTGAAGCGCATCCCCGGCGCCGAGGCGGGCGAGCTGGCGGCGCAGGTCGCGCAGGATCTGCGTCAGGGCGCGGTCGCGGCTGGTGGGGCGCAGATCGGCCTTGGTCAGCGCCGCGAGGAGCTGCTGGCGCGGCACGGGCTGGCCGCGCCCTTCGATGAGCAGGCCGAGCACGATGCTGTGCGGCGCGTTCAGCGCGATGCGCCGACCATCGGGCGTCTGGACGACGCCGTTCATCATCCGCCAGTCGCTCGGCGGGTCGGAGGGCAGGGAGGCGCGATGCCCGCGGCGCAGGGCGGCCTTGGCGCGCACCACCAGCTCGCGCGATCCGACCGGCTTCATCAGGAAGCCGTCGGCGCCGAGTTCCAGCCCGACCACGCAATCGAATTCATCGCCCTGCCCGGTCACGACGATGATCTGCGCGGAGGTCTCCTGCCGCAGCTCGGCGATGCGCGCGACGGTGTCCACCGGGCCCAGCAACTTGTCGAGCAGGATGACGTCCGGCGAGGACTGGCGCAGCGTGGCGAGCAGGCTGGCCCAGGTCCCCGCGATCTGGGTGCGGAAGGAATAGAGGGCGAAGCACTCCGCGACCTCCTGCGCGAGGGCCGCATCGTCCTCGGCGATGCAGATGAGCGGGGAGGCGGAAGGACCGCCCATGGCGGAAGTTCGGATCATGCGCTTTCCACCCAGACGTTCGAGACGTTGGCGTTCGGTTCGTTGGCGTTCGCGTCGCCGGCGGCGTGATCGGGCTGCCAGGTGCGGAAGGTCAGCGTGAATTCCGCGCCATGGCCGGTGTTCCGGGCGGCGATGCTGCCGCCGAAGGTCGTGATGATGCTCTGGCAGATCGACAGGCCGAGCCCGGTGCCCTGGCCCATCGCCTTGGTCGTGAAGAAGGGCTCGAAGACCTTGGCGAGAACGTCCTCGGGGAAGCCGGGACCGCTGTCCTCCACGGTCATCGTCACGGTCCGGCCGTCCTCGGAGGCGGCGGCGCGCAAGGCGAGACGCCGCTCGCCGTCCGGCTGGCGCGCCAGGGCGTCGCGGGCGTTCACGAAGAGGTTGACCAGGATCTGTTCCAGCAGCACCGGGCGCGCGCGCAGCGGGGGAAGGCCCTCGGGGATGTCGGTCGAAAGCTCGATGCCGGCGGTCTGCAGCAGGGGGCCGGCGAGGATCATCGCGCCGGTCACGGCCGTCTGAAGAGGGGCGGCCTCGAGCGGGCCGGAATCGGCCCGGCCGAAGGCGCGCAGATGCTCGATCAGCGTGCGCGCGCGCTCGGCCTGCTGGGTGATCCGCGCCACGCGGATGCGCGCCGCGTCGCCCGATTGCTGCTGCGGCAGCACGGCCATGGCCGTCTCGCTGGCCAGGGTGATGGCGCCCAGCGGCTGGGTGAGCTCATGGGCGATGCTGGCCGCCATCTTGCCCAGGGTGGCGAGCTTGGAGGACATCACGGCGCTCTCGCCGAGCTGGCGTTCGCTGGTGATGTCGGTGATGACGCCGGCGACCTCGGCGCCCTCATGCGCGCCGATGCCGGTGATGCGGGCGCGCTCGCGCAGCCAGATCCGCTTTCCGTCGGCACGGGTGAAGGCGTAGTCCACGAAGGCCTCGCCCTCCTGGATCAGGCGGCGGTGAAAATCCTCCACGGCCGCGATGCTTTCCGCGTCCAGCTGGTTGCGCCAGCGCCCCGGCCCGCTCGCATCCTCGGCCTCGAGGCCGGTGATGCGCGCCACGCCCTCGCTCATGAAGCCGACCAGAACCGTGCCGTCGGGGAAGATCTCGCCGCGCCAGACGGCGGCGGGCAGACCCATGAAGAAGCGGCTGACTTCCTTCAGCGCGCGCTGCTCCTGCTCGGCGGTGGCGGTCTCGATGCGGCGGCGTGCCGCCGCCTCGCGCCGCGCCAGCAGGGCGGAGAGCCCGAACCAGAGCAGGACGATCAGGGCCGCGAGCGCGGCCGCGCCGAAGAGCACCGCGCGGCGCTGGGCTTCCAGCCGGGTCAGCAGCCCGGCGGCAGGAATCTCGGCGACCACCTGGGCCGGCGTTCCCGCGATCGGCGCCAGGGCCACAAAGGCGTCGGCGCGGCTGAAGGGGCCTTCGCCGCGCCCGGCCTGGGGCAATGCGGGCAGGGTCCTGGCGCCATCGGCCGCGAGCAGGTCGTGCTCCTGCAGGAGCCCGATGCGCCCGCCGGCCGGCAGTTCGCGGAGAAGGCCCAGCCAGGGCAGGACCACGGTGACCGTCCAGAAGCCGCCCGGGCCCGGCTGCTGTCCGGTGACGAGCTGCAGGCCCTCGCCGGCGAGCTCGAAGGCAGGGACGCCGTCGGCGCGCGGCGCCACCTCGCGCGGCGTGCCGAGCCATTGGCCGGCCGGGCTGCGGGCGGAGAATTCCAGCGGGGTCTGGCCCAGGCGCAGCGCCCGCCGGTTCGCCTGGGCCACCAGATCGCCCACCCCGCGCGCCAGGCTGCCCTCCAGCCGCCCGGCGAAGACCGCCGATGCGAGGGCGACGGCCTCCGCGCGGGCGGCCAGTTCGGCGGCCAGGCGCGAGGACTGGTCCTGCACGAGCGCGCTCGTCTCCCGCTGCGGCCCGACCAGCAGCAGCGTGGCCGACCCGATCAGCAGCGCCGCCAGGCCGAAGGGCAGCAGGGCCCAGAGCTGGCCGCCGCTTCCGAGCAGGGAGGGGGAGCGCGCTGGCATCAGAAGTTGCGCCTGAACACCGCGACGAAGCGGGTCCCTGCCTCGACGACGGCATTGCGGGGACGCACGATCGGCGAGGCGACCTCGAGGTTGAGCGTCGTGTCGTCGGAGACGGGCAGGCCGATGCCCAGCCCTGCCGAGGAGGCGCGGTCATGGCGCGGCTGGATGGCGGGCGCGTAGTTGCGGGACATGCCGCCGTCGATGAAGACATAGGCCTCCGCCCCACGGATCATGCGGCCCAGGATCTCGGGCTTGGCCGGCGCCAGGGATTCGACGTCGAGGAAGGTGCGGAAGGGCACGGCGATGGTGAAGGAGGCCGAGATGCCCTGGTCGCCGAAGAGCGTCGCGGCGTCGAAGCCGCGGCCGAAGAGCACGCCGCCATAGGTGAAGAATTCGGAGGAGGGCAGCCGCTCCGGGCTGAATTGGGCGCTGGCGCGGAACCGCAGCGACAGGCGGTTGTCGAAGAGGTTCTGCGTCAGCGACGCCAGCGCCGAGACCTTCGTGAATTCCGGATCGCCGTAGTAGAGGACGCGTTGGCGCGCGCCTGCACCGTTGATGCCCTGGTTCAGCACGATCGCGAGCGAGCCCATGCGCGTCTGTGCCTCGTTGGCCTGGGCGAAGAGCAGGCCCAGGCGCAGCACCCGCGTCGCCTCGTCCGACAGGCGACCGAGCGGGACTTCGGCGCGCGAGTCCAGGATGTCGAAGCTGGCGAAGGCCTGCAGCGTCCGCCGCACGGAGCGGATGATGGGATAGGCCGCCTGGAGGCTGAAGGTCGAGGTCCGGCCCGTCAGGTTGGAGCTGCCGGTCTCGCGCTGCTCCAGGAAGGTGAAGTTGCCGGCGAGGGTGAGGCCGTTGGTGCCGATCGGCTGCTGGTGGCGCAGGCCGAAATAGGTGAAGCGCTTGATGTCGGCGATGGGGAAGCCGATCGTGGCGCGGGTGGTGTCGCCCTCGCGCAGGATCGAGTTCACCGTCGCGCCCAGGGTCATCTGCGTATTGCCCAGGTAGTTGGCGCCGAGATTGTCGAGGCCGAAGCCGAGGCGCGCCACGGTGCGCTGCATGTTGACGACCAGCTTCACGTTGCCGGGCGAGCCCTCGGCCGTCTCGAACCGGCTGACCACGCGGCGCCCGGGAATGTCGGACATCAGCAGCAGATAGCGCTCGAGCGTCGCGAGGCGGAGCGGCCGTTCCATCTGCATGGCCGTGGCATAGGCGCGGCTGAGGCTGAGATCGGCACCTTCGACGTCGCCCTCGAAGACGACCTCGCCGATCTGGCCCTCGACCAGACGGACGATGACGACGCCCTGGGCGAAGTCCTGCTGCGGCACGACGACGCCGAAGAGGGCGATGCCGGCCTCGC